>JAKAXT010000065.1 GCA_021816425.1 Pseudomonadota bacterium
CGATCTGACATCTGCAAGGCCCGCTACGAGGCATTCGGCTCGGCGGGTCAGGCCTCCAAGATCCGCGTCGTCGACCTCGAAGACATGACCAAGCGCTACGCGAAGGGCGAGCTGAACCCGCGCGTGAATTAGACCTCGTACGGAGACTGTGCGAGGAAGGCCCCGTCGGTCCCGCGACCGCCGGGGCCTTTTCTTTGGGGCGCGGGCGGGCAGGGGGGCGGCCCTGTCGCGGCGCCGCCCTTTCGTGGCATACTCGCAGGCACTTACGGTCAATTGGGGAGGCGTCATGGCCTTCGACCCCCGCACGCGCGTTCCGATCCGGACCCTGCCAAAGACGATAGATGCGGCGTGCTACAACCGCGTCTCTCTTGCGCTCACCCGGCTCGGTGGGCCCTTGGACGTGGAGATCGCCCCGCTTCGGATCGCCATCCGGGTGGGACGGAAGGTGTGGGCCGCGTGGTCGCTCGTCAACGACATTCCGCTCATGGCCTGGGTCGACTTTCATGTGGGCGAACGCGGCCTGCACGAGCCCGTCCCTTGCCAGGTGCGCCTGTATCATTTTCACGCAGGCCTTTTGATGGGGCACGCCCCGCAGCTGCTTGCCAATGCGCTGGAGGAGCGGCTAGGACGCCAGGACCGCGGGAGGCCGCGGGCCGTCACGTCGCTCGTCAGGCGGGAAGGACCGAGCCCGCGTCGAGGGGTGTGAGAGGAAACGGCCAAGGGATTCACGACAGGAGAGGTGCGCATGTTAGAAGAGGGGCAGGTCGCTTACGGGTTTGATGTGGAAGTCGCAGGGTCCTTCGAGGCGGTCCGCGGACGCGTGGTCGAGGCGCTCAAGGGCCAGGGTTTCGGGGTGCTCACGGAAATCGACGTGAGCGCGACCCTGAAGGCCAAGCTCGGCAAGGAGATGGCCCGCTATAACATCCTCGGGGCCTGCAATCCCGTGCTTGCGGAAAAGGCGATCGCCGCGGAACCGGACATCGGTCTGCTGTTGCCCTGCAATGTGGTGGTGAGCGAGACGCCAAAGGGCGCGATCAAGGTGTCCTTCATGGACCCGGTGTCGGTCCTGGCGCTCGTGAACAACGCGCGCGTCACCGAGCTTGGGTGGCAGGTGCGCGCCAAGCTCGAGGCGGTGCGTGATTCCCTGACGACGGCCCCCGCCTGAATCCCTGGCCGGGGCTCGGGCCTGCAGTCCCCGGCGGTTCCTGAGTTCGGTCCGCGTCGCCCGGCCGTCCCGCAAGGTGTCGCAGCGGCGGAAACGGGATAGAGGACCGCATCGTAGCGCTCCGCCAGGCCTCATGGCCCTTGTGCCCTCGGGTGTCGCGGAGGGAGTCCTCGCGGCGATCCGTGGACCGTCCCCGAGCGCGCGAAGGCCGCGCCCCAGACGCAGGTCAGCGACAGCCGGACGGCGACGGCGAGGCCTCTCATCAGGCGTGCTCCTCGGGTCCGCGGCCCCCGAGCGGCGGTCCATCGAGGGTCCGGCGCCGCTCAGGCCCTGTTCTTCGGGCTCCCGCTCGAAGTCGGAGCGATGCGGCCGAAGAGGTCGTGGGCATCGGCCGAGACGATCTCGCAGTCCACGAAATCCCCCGGCCGCGCGTCGCTCCCCGCGATATGAACGAGCCCGTCGATGTCCGGGGCCTCCGCGTAGCTGCGCCCCACGGCGCCGGCCGCGCTTCGCTCGTCGATCAGCACCCGGCAGGTCTGGCCGACGCGCCTTTGGAGCCGCTCCGCGCTCAGGCGCGCCTGGAGCGTCATGAGCCGTTCGAGGCGCTCGTCTTTCACGGCCTCCGGAACCGGGTCGGGGAGCGCGTTTGCCGCCGCCCCTTCCACGGGCGAATAGCTGAACGCCCCGAGCCGATCGATCCCCGCCTCTTCGACGAACGCAAGCAGGGTCTCGAATTGCGCCTCGGTCTCGCCCGGAAAGCCCACGATGAACGTGCTCCGCAGGACCAGGTCAGGCCGCGCCGCCCGCCAGGCCCTCACGCAGGCGCTCGGATGGGCGCGTCCCGCCGGTCGGCGCATGGCGGTCAGGACCTGCGGATGGGCGTGCTGGAAGGGGACGTCGAGGTAGGGTAGGACGCCCTCGATATCGAGAAGCGGCAGGACCTCTTCTACGCTCTTGTAGGGGTAGACGTAGTGCAGCCGGACCCAGACCCCGAGGCGGGCGAGTTCCGCGACGAGCCCCGGGAACGACAGCTTGACCGGCCGACCGCCCACGAAAGCCACCTGGTGCTTCTGATCGGACCCGTAGGCGCTCGTGTCCTGCGAGACGATGAGGAGCTCCTTCACGCCGGCGCGCACGAGGCGCTCGGCCTCGCCCATGACGTCCCCGAGCGGGCGGCTCACGAGGCGGCCGCGCAGCGCGGGGATGATGCAGAACCTGCAGCTATGGTTGCAGCCCTCGGAAATCTTCAGATAGGCGTAGTGCCGAGGCGTGAGCTTGATGCCCTGGGGCGGGACGAGGTCCAGAAAGGGGTCGTGAGGCCTGGGGAGGTGCGCATGCACGGCGGCCATCACCGCGGGCTCGTCGTGGGGCCCTGTGATCGCCAATACTTCGGGGTAGCGCGCGCGGATGACGTCCGCCTTCGCGCCTAGGCACCCCGTCACGATCACGCGGCCGTTATCGTTCATCGCCTCGCCTATGGCGTCGAGCGACTCCTCCACGGCCGCGTCGATGAAGCCGCAGGTATTGATGATCACGAGATCGGCATCCTGGTAGGAGGCCGCGGTATCGTAGCCTTCGCTGCGCAGCCTCGTCAGGATCTGTTCCGAGTCGACCAGCGCCTTGGGGCAGCCCAGGCTTACGAAACCGACCTGAGGGTTTGCGGGAGACGGACGCGGCATGAAATGTCCCTGCGGAAAACCGCCTATGCTAACAGAAGCGGGAGCCCGTGCAGTTGGCCCCGACCAGGGCCACGAAAATGGTGATGAGGCCAAGCACCATGTTGATCGCCACCAGCTGCCGGATCTGCACGAGCGCGTGGCCGGCCTTTACGAAGTCGCCGCTCTCGACGCCGCGGCGCAGGCGCCGGTAGGGAGCGAAAAAGACATGCAGGTAGAGCAGGATCATGAGCACCCCGAGCCCCTGCATGATGTTGACATACATGGGCAGCGCCGCCATGGCGCCGAAACGCACGACGGCCGCGTAATAACCGGTCAAAGGCAGCAGCAGGGCGGCACCCCACACCCACGGGAAAAAGCCGCCGAAGGTGCGCGCCCAGAGCGACAGGCGCTGGTGCGTCTCGAGTGGTTGGGCGGCCGGCCGCAGGATCATGTAGGCGAAGAACATGCCCCCGACCCAGATGACGGCGAGCAGGCCGTGGAGTGCAATCAGATAGGACATTATGCGACCGCCTTGGGTTAAACCTCCCCCTCATACGCAAGTCGGCCGCCCCTGTCAATTGGCGCGGGCCGCGGAGGCCCGCATCGGGGGGTGGTCGGCCCGCCGGGCCGTGTCACCATGCTGTCACGATTGCGCCAAACGCAGGTCACATGAAGCCTCCATCCTGTGCGCTCACCGGAGGACTGACGATGACCATTCACTATCTGATTCATCTCGCGAACTACTCGGACGGCGTACTCTACCTCATGGTCGTCATCCTGACCGTCGCTTTGGCCGTCGTCATCGATCGTTCGTGGTATCTGAGGCGCACCCTGCTCGAGGGCAATGGCCTGGTCGAGAAGCTCGGGGCCTGCAAAGAGGCGAGCCGCACCCAGCTCTCCGCGCTCGCGGCCAACGCGCCCGGTCTTCCGGAGTCCGTCCTCCTGGAGGTCGCGGCCCGTCACTGGGGGGTCACGAACGGGGAACAGCTGGCAAATCGGCTGGACGAGGCCACTCTGCGCCTGGCCCCAGCCCTGGATAAGCGCCTCTGGATGCTCGACACCATCGTGACCCTGGCTCCGCTCCTCGGCCTTTTCGGGACCATCGTGGGGATGTTTCACGCGTTCTCGGTATTATCGCAGCCGGGCCACCCGCCGACGGCCGTCACCGGCGGCATCGCCGATGCCCTCGTCGCCACCGCATCGGGGTTGTTCGTGGCCATGACCGGTCTTCTCGCCTTCAATGGCCTGAACAACAAGGTCCGTGTCGTCCTGCATCAGCTCGACATCGTAAAGACCATGCTCTTGAACCGCATGGACGGCGCCCCGGTCCTGATCGTGGCGGATGACGGGTCGGTCGCGGGTCGCGGGGCCCCGCGGGCGGCGATGGCGAAATCGTCATGAAGATGAGCTATTTCGAGACCAAGAAGGGGCGGATCGAGCTCATCCCCATGATCGACGTCATGTTCTTCTTGCTGATCTTTTTCATGATCCTGACGCTGCGCATGATCCCGGACCAGGGATTGGGGCTCGCTTTGCCGCAGGCGAGCCGCGCGAAGACCCTGCCCCGCCCGCAGGTCTTGATCGGCCTGACCGCCAATGGCGCCATCCATGTTCAGGGGCGGGTGGTGCGCCGCGCGGCGCTGGCGCGGCTGCTGGCGCGCAAGGCGGGCGGTCGGCGTCCCGATGTCACCATCGCGGCGTCCAAGGCCTTGCCGTTTCAGGATTTCGTCGCGGTCATGAACATCGCCCGCAAGGCGGGTGTCGCGAATATAGGCATAGCCGCGCACCGGTCTTGAGGGCGGCGAGGACCATTTTATGAGCGCTTCTTTGCTGTCGCCCGCGCGGCCCGACGCCCGTGCGCCGTCGCCCTTCCTGCGTGCCGCGCTCGCGGCGATCATCCTTGAAGGCCTGGTGCTGGCCGCCTGGCTGATCGTGATGCCCGCGCACGCCCCCAAGACCCTGGGTCTGCATCGCAGGCCCATGGCCGTGCATTTCGTGACCCTGCCCGCGCCGCCCCGCGCCGTGTCCAAGCCGCCGCGGCCGGTCGTGCATCCCAAGCCCCATCCCGCGCCCCGACCCAAGCGGAGGCCGCCCATCGTTCACCGGCGCCCGGTCCCCTTGCCCGCGCCGGTCAAGACCTTGCCGCCTCCGCCCAGACCCGTGAGCCGGGCGCCCACACCCCCACCACCGCCCCCGCCATCGCCGGCCACGGCAGCGCAGGCCGTCGACCGCTACGCCGTGATGCTGCGGACCCGCATCCAGAGCGGCCTCGTAGTGCCGCGCCGGGTGACGGCCCTCGGGCTCTCTGGCAAGGCGCTGGTCGCCTTCGAGCTGACCCCGGAAGGGCGCCTGATCTGGGTGCGGATCGTGCGGTCGAGCGGCATAGGCCTCGTGAACCGCGCCGCGCTGGCCGCGGTCCGCAGTCGCCACTACCCGCCCTTCACCAAGAGCATGCCGCACCATCCGACCGTGTTCCGCGTGCGCGTCGGTCTGAACGACCGGCACCACGGCGGCTTTTAGGGTCCGGGCGGCGGGCAGAGCGCTTGCGCGGCCGCGCGGTCCAGCCAGAACTCGACGGGTGCCTGCGCGAGGAGGCGGGCAAGCGGGGTGCCGGCGTTCGGGGCGAGACTGGCCCGCAGGGCCACCGCCTTGCCGGCCCCCTCGGCCAACAGGATGCGCCGCCGGGCGGCCGCGAGAGCGGGCAGCGTCAAGGTGATGCGGGCCTGACGGTCCGGGGTCGCCGCGACGGCCTGCGCAAGCCTCGTGGTCGTGAGCGCCGCGCCCGGGAATAGCGAGGCTATGTGGCCATCGGCCCCTACACCCAGGAGGACGATGTCGAGGTCGCGCCCCGCGCCCGCCGCGCGCCGGAGGGTGTCTTCATAGGCATCGGCCGCGGCGTCCGCGCCGAGTTCGCCTGGTATGCGATGGATGAGGACGCCGGGCGGGGCCTGGGAGAGCCACGGGAGGTAGGCGAGACGGAAATTGCTGGCGGCGTCCTCGGGCCCCACCGCGCGCTCGTCGCTGAAAAAGATCTCGAGCGCCTGCCAGGGGAGGGTGGCTGCGCGCTGCCCCAGTTCTTCATAGAGGCGGCGGGGCGTGGAGCCCCCGGAGAGCGCGATCCGCAAGGGACGCGCATGCGCCCAGGTGGCTTGGGCCTCGACGATGAGACGGTCGGCCAGGGCCTGGGCCAGGCTCTCGGCATCGTCTGCGACCGTGAAGATCATGAGGAGGGTACCGGGGGATCCAGGGGGTGCCAGGCGCGCCCGTCGGCGCGTATGAGCGCGTCGGCCCCCTGGGGCCCGTCGCTGCCCGACGCGTAATTGGGGAAGTCGGTGGCCGGGCTCTCGGCCCAGGCATCGAGGATGGGGGTCACGAAGCGCCACGCCTCCTCCACCGAGTCGCGCCGCGCGAAGAGTGCCGCATAGCCGCGCATGACGTCGGTCAGGAGCCGTTCATAGGCAAGCGGCATCTCGCCGTCGTAACGGTTCCCATACGTAAAGCGCATGCCCGCGTAATCGACGTGCGCCTCGTTGCCCGGGGCCTTGATCCCGAAGCCCAGACTGATTCCCTCGTGGGGCTGGATGCGCAGCACGAGGCGGTTCGGCTCTATGCGGGAGCAGACCGCATCCTGCCCGAACAGGCAGAAGGGGATCTGGCGGAACTGGATCACGACCTCCGTCGAGGAGTGCCGCAGGCCCTTACCCGTCCGGATATAGAAAGGCACGCCTTGCCAGCGCCAATTGTCGACGAACACGCGCAGCGCCACGTAGGTCGGGACCGTGGACCCGGGGTCGACCCCGGGCTCCTCACGATAGGCCTTGAGCGCGCCATCCGGGCTCGGGCCGTATTGGCCGCGCGCGGTGGCCGCCAGCACCTCCTCGCCATTGACGAACCGCCTGAGCGCCCGGAATACCTCGCTCTTCTTGTCACGTATGGCATCGGCGTCGAACGACAGGGGGGGCTCCATGGCGACCAGACTCAGGACCTGCAGCAGGTGGTTTTGCACCATGTCCCGCAACACCCCGGACTCCTCGTAGTAGTCTCCGCGTCCCTCGATGCCCAAGGTCTCGGCGGCCGTGATCTGCACATGATCTATGTGGATGCGGTTCCAGAGGGGCTCGAATATGGCGTTGGCGAACCGAAACACCAGGATATTCTGTACCGTCTCCTTGCCGAGGTAGTGGTCTATCCGGTAGACCTGATCTTCCCGGAACACGGTTGCGATCTCGTCATTCAAGGCGATGGCGCTGTCCAGGTCCCGGCCGAAGGGTTTTTCGACGATGAGCCGCGTAAACGGCTGGTCGTCGACCGTGTTGATCATCTCCGCCTCGTGGAGCTGCCGCACGAGCAGGGGGTAGCTGCTTGGCAGGGTGGCCAGGTAGAAGATGCGGTTTCCGTCCGTGGCGTGGCGATGGTCGATCTCACGCAACGACATGTTCAGGCGCTGGAACAGAGTCTGGTCCGTGAAGTGGCCCGCCTCGTAATACAGGCGCTCGGCGAAGCTCTGCCATTGCTCATCGCTCGGGGCGCTCACGCAAAACGTGGTGCAGGCCTCGCGCATGAGGGCTCGGAACTGGTCATGCGACAAGGGTCTGCGGCTCGCCCCCAGGATCGCGAAGCCCTTGGGGAGCAGGCCCTTGACGTGGAGCCGGAAGATCGCGGGCACGAGCTTGCGCCGGGCCAGGTCGCCCGTGGCCCCGAATATGAGGAGTACGCATGGTTGCGGTGCTTCTGTCATTACTCGACCTCTGCCTCGGACTCGAAGGGCGCCCCTAGAACGCCCGGTCCTGGTTCATGGTAACGAAAGGGCCCGTACGAGGCGGCCCTCCGGGATATTTGCGCGGTCCTCACGGGCTTGCGCCGCGGGATCCTCGGCGGGCCCCGACGACGCGGTTCGCCCGGTCCGGATCGGGGCCCGCCGGCGCCCCCTCCAAAAACCATAGGCGAGGCCCCGCGCCGAGTCGAGGACCACGGCAGGTGCTGCAAATCGGCGCACTATCGGGTACATTGCCGACTTTAGCTTTGGGGCCATTCATGCGCGACTTCAAGATTGCACCTTCGATTCTTTCGGCTGACTTCGCCCGGCTCGGCGAGGAGGTTCATACCGTGCTCGCCGCGGGCGCGGATATGGTCCACTTCGATGTCATGGACAACCATTATGTCCCCAACCTGACGATAGGGCCGCTCGTTTGCGAGGCGCTGCGCAAGAATGGCGTCAAGGCGGACATCGACGTCCATCTCATGGTGAAGCCGGTCGACCGCCTCATACCGGACTTCGTGAAGGCCGGCGCGACCTATATCACCTTCCACCCGGAGGCGAGCGAGCATGTCGATCGGACCCTGGCCTTGATCAAAGACAGCGGCTGCCGGTGCGGTCTCGTGTTCAATCCCGCGACGCCGCTCTCGTACCTCGATTATGTCATGGACAAGGTCGACATGGTCCTCATCATGTCCGTAAACCCGGGCTTCGGCGGCCAGAGCTTCATCCGTTCCGCCCTCGACAAGCTGCGCGCCGTGCGCAAGCTGATCGATGCGAGCGGCCGGCCGATCCGCCTCGAGATCGACGGCGGCGTGAAGGTCGACAATATACGCGAGATCGCCGCGGCCGGGGCCGATACCTTCGTCGCGGGGTCGGCGATCTTCGGAACCTCGGATTACCGGGCCACGATCCAGAAGATGCGCGAGGAGCTGTCCAAGGCATGACCACCTTCCTTGCGGCGGGGCTCCTGTTCGATCTGGACGGCACCCTGGTGGACACGGCGGCGGATCTCGCCTGCGCCGCCAACCACATGTTGAAGACGCTCGGGCGTCCGACCGAGGACGAGGCGACCGTCGCCGGATGGATCGGCGATGGCGTCCCGCGGCTCATCAAGCGGGCCCTGACCGGGGAGCGGTTCGGCGAACCCGACCCGGCGCTCTTCGAGGAGGCGCAGGCCCTCTACGGCGATTATTACGAGAGGCATGTGGCCGACCGCAGCCGCCTGTATCCGGGTGTCGCGGAGACCTTGGCCGCCCTCAGGGCCGACGGGTTTCGCATGGCCTGCGTGACCAACAAGGCGGGACGCTTCACGAGGCCGCTCTTGAAGGCCCTGGGGGTCGCCCCGTATTTCGATGTCATCTTGAGCGGCGACGAGCTCCCGCGCGTGAAACCCGACCCCCTGCCGCTCATGGTGGCCTGTGAGCGCCTGGGCGTGGCGCGCGACGGGGCCGGGCTCGTTGGCGATTCGGGCAACGACATGCGCGCGGCGAAGGCCGCCGAGATGCCCGCGATCGCGGTGGGCTACGGCTATCATCACGGCGTCGATCTGGCGGCCTTGGGTGCCGCGGCCATTACGCCGACCTTTGCCGGCGTCCGCAATCTCTTCCGCTTCGAGGGGCGCTTCCTGCTCTCGAAGGCCATGCCATGACGCGCCCCGGCCGTCGATGGCGCCTTAAGGGAACGACCACGATCCCGTACCCCTTGAGGAATACACGTCATGCCAGAAAAGCGCAGTTTGACATTTGATGCGGTCGGCGGTCGCTTCGTCGCCGTCATCCGCGAGGTCCTGGCCGACCTCGACACCCCCCTCAGCTGTTACCTGAAGCTCGCCCGGGGACGCTACTCCTATTTGCTGGAATCCGTGCACGGGGGCGAGAAGTGGGGGCGTTACTCGCTGATCGGGCTGCCGGCGCGGATCTGTCTGCGCCTGTTCGGGCGCGATGTGACAGTCGAGCGCGACGGGGTGATAGTCGAGCGCGGACAGACCGACGATATCCTGGCCACCGTCAGGGCCTTCAAGGCCCGCTTTCAGGTGGAGTCCGACCCGGCGCTGCCCAAGTTCCACGGCGGTCTCGTCGGATATTTCGGATATGAGACCGTGCGCCACATCGAGCCGACCCTGGGCGAAAACTCGAAGCCCGACGAGATCGGGGGGCCGGATACGCTGTTCCTCCTGAGCGAGGAAGTGGTCATATTCGACAACCTGCGCGGCACCTTGTCGCTCGTGGTGCATGTCGATCGGGCCACCGGGGCCGAGGGTCGCGCGCGGGCCGAGCGTCGCCTGGACGAGCTCGAGGGCCTCCTGCGCGAGCCGCTCGAGGCCCCGATGTTCCTGTCGGCGCAGGCCGCGCCCATCCGGGAAGAGGACTTCGTCTCGGGATTCACCAAGGCGGGTTTCGAGGCGGCCGTCGAGCGATCGCGCGACTACATCGCCGCCGGCGACATCATGCAGGTCGCGCTCTCGCAACGGTTGTCGACGCAGGCGACCTTTACGCCGCTCGATCTCTATCGCGCCCTGCGCCGCGTCAACCCGTCCCCCTACATGTACCTGCTCGACCTCGGCGATTTTCATATCGTCGGGTCATCGCCCGAGATCCTGGCGAAGCTCGAAGGTCGCGAGGTGGCGGTACGGCCGATCGCGGGAACCCGTCCGCGCAGCCGGGACGAGCGGCAGGACGCGGCCCTGGCCGCCGAGCTGCTCGCCGACCCCAAGGAGCGGGCCGAGCACGTGATGCTCGTGGACCTCGGTCGCAATGATGTGGGGAGGGTGGCGGAGACCGGGAGCGTGGCCGTGACCGACCGCATGACCATCGAACGCTATTCGCATGTCATGCACCTCGTGTCGCACGTTGTCGGGCGCCTGCGTCCGGGCCTCGACGCCTTCGACGTGCTGCGCGCGACGTTCCCCGCGGGTACCCTGACCGGGGCCCCCAAGGTGCGCGCCATGGAGATCATAGACGAACTGGAGCCCGTCAAGCGCGGGCTCTATGCCGGCGCCGTCGGGTATGTCGGGTGGAACGGCAATATGGACATGGCGATCGCGATCCGCACCGCCGTCTTGCGCAATGGCCGGCTGTTTTTGCAGGTCGGCGCAGGGATCGTCGCGGATTCGGTCCCCGAGCGCGAGTGGGAAGAGACCATGAACAAGGCGCGGGCCATGATCAGGGCGGCGGAACTCGCCGCGTCCGGCTTCGGGTCGCGCGACAAGGCGCAGGAATCCACGAGCACGGCTGCGGCGCCGCGGGCAGGTGGCCAATGATTCTTATGATCGACAACTACGATTCGTTCACCTACAACCTCGTGCAGTACCTGGGCGAGCTCGGTCAGGAGGTGCGCGTGGCGCGCAATGACCAGATCACCCTGGATGAGGTCGAGCGCCTGGCGCCGGATCGCATCGTCATATCGCCGGGGCCGTGCACGCCGAACGAGGCGGGCATCTCGCTCGACCTCATCATGCGCTTTGGCGAGCACATACCCTTGCTTGGCGTCTGTCTCGGCCATCAGAGCATAGGCCAGGCCTTCGGCGGCCGCGTGGTGCGCGCCGGACGCGTGATGCACGGCAAGACCTCGGCCATCTCGCATAAGGGCGAAGGGGTCTTCCGGGGCCTCCCCAATCCGTTCACGGCGACCCGCTATCACTCGCTCGTGGTGGCCCGGGACGATCTCCCGGAGTGCCTGGAGGTCACGGCCGTGAGCGAGGACGACGGCGAGATCATGGGGTTGCGCCACAAGTGGTGGCCGGTGGAGGGCGTGCAGTTCCATCCCGAGTCGATCCTGAGCGAGCATGGCCACGCCCTTCTCGAGAATTTCCTGCGCGGCGAGCGGCCATGACGGCCCTGACTCACGCGCTTGCGCGTCTGGCCGCAGGCCACGATCTGGCCGCAGACGAGATGCGGGAGGCCTTGTCGGTCGTCATGGGCGGCGCGGGAACGCCAGCCCAGATCGGCGCCTTCCTCATGGGGCTGCGCGTGAAGGGCGAGACCGTCGAGGAGATCGTGGCCGCCGCCCAGGTGATGCGCGACCTGTCGACCGAGGTGACGGTGGCCGATACGGATCACTTGATCGACACCTGCGGGACCGGGGGCGATGGGGCGTCGACATTCAATATCTCGACGGCCGCCGCGCTCGTGTGCGCGTGCGCCGGGGCGCGGGTGGCCAAGCACGGCAACCGTTCGGTCTCGAGCCGCTCGGGGAGCGCCGACGTGCTCGAGGCGGCCGGCGCCCACCTCGCCCTCACCCCCGAGCAGGTGGCGCTTTGCATAGATCATGTCGGCGTCGGCTTCCTTTTCGCGCCGCGCCACCACGAGGCGATGCGGCATGCCGCATCGACCCGCAAGGAACTCGGCGTGCGCACCCTCTTCAATCTTCTGGGGCCGCTCACCAACCCCGCGCGCGCCCGCCGTCAACTCGTGGGCGTCTTCTCCGCGGCGCTGCTCGAGCCGTTCGCGCAGGCGCTCGCGGGGCTCGGCGGTCGTCACGCGTTCGTGGTGCACTCCGACGACGGCCTAGACGAGATCAGCCCTTCGGCGGCGACCGAGGTGTGCGAAATGAGGGATGGGGCGCTGCGCCGCTTTCGGGTGGCGCCCGGCGACTTCGGATTGGCGGCCGGGGACCTGGGGGCGCTCAAGGTCGACTCGGCGGCCGAAAGCCTCGCCATCCTGGAGCGCGTCCTCGCGGGTCGTGATGAGGGGCCGGCCATGGTCGCGGTCGCCCTGAACGCGGGGGCCGCGCTGTATGTGGCGGGCATGGTCGCCGACATGTCGGCCGGGGTGGAGCGCGCACGAGAGCTCCTCGCCCAGGGTCGGCCGGCGGCCAAGCTGCGCGAGTTCGCGGCCTTCACGCGGAGGTTCGCGTGAACGAGGTCCTGGCGCGTATATTGGCCGACAAGCGCGAGGAGGTGACGCGCGCGCGGAGCCGGCGCTCACTTGCCGATCTGGAAGGGGACATCCGGGCGCAGGGTTCGGCGCGGGGTTTCATCGACGCCTTGACCCGCATGGCCCGATCGGGACGGCCCGCCGTGATCGCCGAGATGAAGCGCGCCTCGCCAAGCCGTGGCGTGCTGCGCGCGAACCTGGAGCCGTCGGCGGTGGCGCAGGCCTACGAGCGGGCCGGGGCCGCAGCGCTCTCGGTCTTGACCGACGAGGGGTATTTCGGGGCGCGCCCGGGCGACCTCATGCAGGCGCGCACGGCCTGCGCCTTGCCTGTGCTGCGCAAGGATTTCATGATAGACGGTTATCAGATCGCCGAGTCGCGGGCGATGGGCGCCGATTGCGTCCTCTTGATCGTGGCCGCGCTGGATGACGGCGCGCTCCGTGAACTTTACGCCGCCTCGCAGGCCTATGGGTTGGACGCCCTGATCGAGGTGCACGATGCCCGCGAGCTCGAGCGCGCGCTCGCGCTTCCGGGCGGCCTGCTCGGTATCAACAATCGCGACCTGCGGACTTTTTTCACGACCATAGATCGGACACTGGAGTTGGTAGGATTCGTGCCGCCGGGACGTCTTGTGATAACGGAAAGCGGGATTCTCGGACCAAGCGAGGTCACGCGTCTCAAAGACGCCGGACTCAAGGGTTTCCTGGTGGGCGAGGCCTTCATGGCCGCCCCCGACCCGGGCGCGAGGCTTGGCGAACTGTTCGGGGGGTGGGTGCATGAAGGCAGTAGTTGAGTGGGATGGGGAAGTGGCCTTTACCGGGACCACGGAGAGTGGGCACCGGGTAGGGATGGACGGACCGCCGGATCACGGCGGGCGCAATCTCGGTCCGCGGCCTACCGAGCTCGTGCTGCTCGGCCTGGGGGGCTGCACCTCCTTCGACGTCGTCCATATCCTGCGTAAGGGGCGCGCCGACGTGCGCGGCTGCACGGCGCGTATCGAGGCGGAGCGCGCCGACGAGGATCCGAAGGTGTTCACGCGCATACATGTGCACTTCGTGGTGAGCGGCCGCGGTCTGAAGGAGGCGTCCGTGGAGCGCGCCATCCGCCTGTCCGCCGAGAAGTATTGTTCAGTCTCCATCATGCTCGGCAAGACCGCCGAGATCAGCCATTCCTTCGAGATCGTGGATGTCGAATAAAGGCGCCTCCCCGGGTGTTCTCGGCCGCCTGCGCCTGAACCACGTGGCGCTCGTGTGTGCCGATATCGAGGCCTGCGAGGCATTTTATGGAGGGCTGCTCGGGCTTTCGGTCGTCTGGCGCCCGGACCCCGACAACGTCTACCTCTCCTCGGGGGCCGACAATCTGGCCCTCCATAGGGGCGTGCCGCAGGCGCGCGGGGCGCTCGATCATATCGGTTTTTCGGTCGGGACCCCGGACGAGGTCGACGCCTGGCATGAGCGGCTGCAGGCCGCGTCCGTGCCGATCGCGGCTGCGCCGCGCACGCATCGCGACGGGTCGCGCAGCCTCTATTGCAGGGATCC
>JAKAXT010000066.1 GCA_021816425.1 Pseudomonadota bacterium
GAGGCCGCGGGCTTCGAGGTCCTGGCCGGGCTACTCGCCGTATTCGGGGGTGCGATCGAGGCGCAGGCGCGGGAGCAGGTCAACGCCCGCGACCGGATGCGTCTCAAATTGATTCCCCCACAGTTTCTGGGACCAAACGGCGGAGTGCATCCCGATCCCTACCAGCGTCTCCTGCGCTTGACCGACTTTGTGTCTGGAATGACAGACACTTACGCGGTATCCCTCTACAAGAAAGTGACGGGCATTTCCTTACCCGGCGGCTGACGGGGCGCGTTTCGCCTGTCTCATCCGTCTAATGGCGGACTGAACCGACCCGGGCAAATGGGCACAGTTTCGACACGGAAGATCGTGCAGCCGCGCGGCGTTGGGGCACGATCGTAATGCCAAGGAGGGCGGGTATGGATATAACCGAGGGCGAAGACGCCTTGATCACGGCCATCCGAAACATCCTGATGTTAGGAGGCGTCGACGATCCGGTGGCGGAAAGCGAGCGGATACTGGCCGGGACCCGGGACCGGGACCTGGAACTGGCGGACATGTGGGAGAGGGGTGTCTCCATGGCGCGCACGCGCGCAAGTGGCGTCCCGCTGAGTTACGTCCTGGGCTGCCAGCGCTTCATGGGGGTCGAAATCGAAGTGAACCCAGGCGTCCTGATCCCCCGCAGCGAGACCGAACTCTTGGGTTGGGAGGCCGTGGCGAGGCTGCGTGAGGCGCGGGGCGGTCACGGTCTGGGCGCGCGCGTCATCGACATGTGTTGCGGTTCGGGCAATCTCGCCTGTGGCATCGCGCACGCGGTCCCGGGCGCGGAGATCTGGGCGAGCGACCTCATGGAGGACTGCGCGGTGCTCACCATGCGCAACGCGAAGCGTCTGGGCCTGGGGAGCCGGATCCATGTTGCGGCCGGCGACCTCTTCGAGCCGCTTGCCGTCATGGGGGCAAGCGGCTGCGACGTGATCGTGTGCAATCCACCGTATATCTCGAGCCACAGACTGAATCGAGATCGGCAGGACCTCCTGAACCATGAACCGAGGCAGGCCTTCGACGGCGGGCCCTACGGCCTCTCCATCTACCAGAGGCTCGTCCACGACGCCGCCTCCTTCCTCCTCACCGGCGGCTGGCTGCTCCTGGAGCTTGGCGTGGGCCAGGCCGCCTCCCTCGATCTTCTATTGCAGCGCTCCGGCTACTATGACCACATAGAGCTCGTGCCCGACCCGCAGGGGGAGGCCAGAGTGGCCGCGGCGCGGCGCGGCCCCTTGGTCACGGGTGGCCACTGACCTGGGTCAGATAGACGAGCAACGTAACTCCCATCAGCACGAGTGCCGCAACCATGGCCACGTAAGGGGCCGGATTTCCCGCGCCCCTCATGACGGTCTCATCCATGAGCGCGCGTCTGGTACGCAGATAGCGAACCGACGCTGCCACCATCATCGCTATACCCAGGGCGACAAGACCGATCCCCAGGACTTCGGCCGTCTGCAAACCATGGTGGGCGCCTGTCTGTCTGCGAAGGGCCTTGCCGATATAAATAAGAAAGATGTCGAACTTTTCCACAAGGAACCCAAATGCCATGACTGCGACGCCGGTCCGCACCCAGGCCAGGTAAGTTCGTTCGTTGGCGGCGTGGTCGCCGTAGCGTTCGATCATGGTCTTTCTCTCCCCCTTTTTTTCTGGCCACAGGCCCATCGCGAGCGACCTTAAGCGGTCCGCCGTTTGGCTGATTCAGGGCGCGGACTTCCCATATAAAGTCGATTTGTTAGGCGATCTTAATGATATCTATTGAATCGTTCGAGCGCACAATTCAGCAACCGTTCCGGGGGCGCACGTGACGGGCACACGGCTCAAAATGCACGACAACCCGCCTCCATTGCGCGGCTGTAAGGGACGCATAGGCGTATCCGGGGCCCTGAATCTCGGCGACATGCTTTGCGCCGTACGCGCCCTGCGGGCCGTGCGCGCCGCGTCCCCAAAGGCCCGCGTCACCGTGATCGGACTGCCATGGGCGCGCGAACTAATCGTACGCTATCGGGATTACGTGGATGATTTTCTCCCGTTTCCGGGCCATCCGCAATTGCCGGAGACCCGGGCGCACCGCGCAGACTACGGGCACTTTCGGGAGACGCTTCCCGGCGACTCCGGGTGGCTGATACAGCGGCACGGCGACGGCCGGCTCACCAACGGGATGCTGGCGGAGTGGCCCGCGAGGCGTCGGGCCGGCTTCGCCCAAGCCGGCGCCCGTGGCGAGGGCTATTTCCTGCCCTGTCCATCGGGTGCGCGCTGTCTCGCGGGCAATGATACCAGCCCTTCGCACCCGGGTGCCGCGCCTCATACGCCAAGGCTCGTCGTCACGGGATCCGACCCCGCACGCCGGGCGCCGGAAGAACGACGACGCCACCGCGGGCTCGACGGACGCGCGGGCCTTTCGGGAACGCGGTTTCTGGACGCGGTATCGGATCTCTGGGAATACACCGGGAGGACCATGTGCTAGACGCCGGCCGCAGGACGAGTCCGCCGCTGCGTATCCTGACATGGCATGTGCATGGAAGCTATCTCTACTACCTGAGCCAGCTCCCGCACCATTTTTACGTGCCTGCGAAGCCTGGGCGACCGGAAGGGTATGGCGGACGCTCGCCCGGGCGGTCGTGGCCGCCGAACCTGCACGAGGTCGACGCCGACCGGATCCGGCACTTGACACTGGACGCGGTGATATTTCAGTCGCGCGACCCCTACGAACGCGACCAATACGAGCTCTTGACCGCAAGCCAACGGGCCCTTCCGCAGATCTATGTGGAGCACGACCCCCCACGGGAGCAGCCGACGGACACGCGCCACATCGTAGACGACCCGTCCGTCCTGCTGGTGCATGTGACGCACTTCAATGCCCTCATGTGGGATAACCGCCGCACCCCCGTGCATGTGATCCGCCACGGCGTCGCGGTGCCATCCGGGGTCGCTTTCACGGGCGAGATCCCGCGGGGCCTGGTCGTGGTCAACGATCTGCGTAGCCGCGGCCGCAGGCTCGGTTGGGACGTTTTCGAGCAGGTCCGCAGCCAGATTCCTCTGGATATCGTAGGCATGGGCTCCCGGGCGCTCGGCGGACTGGGGGAGATACCCTCCGAGCGGCTCGCGGCGTTCATGGCCCATTACCGGTTCTTCTTCAATCCGATTCGTTATACGAGTCTCGGGCTTGCCGTCTGCGAGGCCATGGCGGTGGGGATGCCCGTCATAGGACTGGCCACGACCGAGATGCCAAGCGTCATCCGCAACGGCGTATCGGGCTACATCTACACCGACATAGAGCAGATGATCCGGAGGATGCGTGAGCTTCTCGCACGACCGGATCGGGCGAAGGCCCTGGGGGAAGGGGCGAGGCGCTACGCGTCCGCCCACTTTTCGCTCGCACGCTTCGCCCGTGACTGGGACCTGGCACTGGCCGCGGCGGCGCAACTGCGATCAAAAGGCAACGAGAACGTAAGGGCAGGAGGCCTGAATGAGCACGCGGGTTGCGCTTATAAGTGAACATGCTTCGCCTCTCGCCATTCCCGGCGGCCGCGACTGCGGCGGCCAGAATGTGTACGTGGGACAGGTGGCCCTGGGGCTTGCGCGCCTCGGGATTCGAGTGGATGTCTTCACGCGACGCGACGACATGACCTTGCCGGAGATTGTCGAGTGGGGCCGGGGCGTGCGCGTCGTCCATGTCCCCGCCGGGCCTGCGCGGCCGCTCCGCAAGGAAGACATGCTGCCTTATATGGAGGATTTCGGGCGCTACCTGGATTCCTGGCTCCGGCAGGGCCGCGGGCGATACGATCTCGTGCACGCCAATTTTTTCATGTCCGGAATGGTCGCCCGTGAACTGCGGGAACGCTGGGGCCTGCCGTTCGTCATGACCTTCCACGCCTTGGGCGCCGTCCGGCAGCTTCATCAGGGCGGCTGGGACGAATTCCCCAGGGACCGCAACCTGATCGAATCCGAAATCGTGGCCGACGCCGATGTCATCCTGGCGGAGTGCCCGCAGGACGCCAAGGACCTGGGCACCTTCTATGGCGCGGCCTCGCAGAAATTGCGGATCGTCCCCTGCGGCTTCGACCCCGGCCAGTTTTCGCCCATGGACCAGAGGATGGCGCGGCAGGCAATCGGGGTGGCAGTCGAGGGCCCCTTGTTCATCCATGTCGGCCGCATGGTGCCGCGCAAAGGGATCGACACCATCATCGAAGCCGTGGCGCGCCTCAGGGACCAGTATGGCATGCATGCACGGCTATTGATCGTGGGCGGGGAGACGGATCGCCCGGATGCGCGGTCAACCCCCGAAATAGGCCGCCTCGAGGGTATCGCGGCGAATCTCGGGGTCGCGGACCGGGTGATCTTCGCCGGCCGGCGCCGACCAGACCAGCTGCGCCCGTATTACTGCGCGGCCGATCTGCTCATCACGACCCCGTGGTACGAGCCCTTTGGAATCACGCCTCTCGAGGCCATGGCGTGCGCAACCCCGGTCATAGGATCGGCGGTGGGCGGGATCAAGTACACGGTACACCACAAAAAGACCGGATACCTCGTGCCGGCACGCAACGCCGCCGCGGTTGCGCTCTATATGGCGCATGCCCTGCGTGAACCGGAGGAGCTCGAATCCCTGGGGCGTGGTGCGCTTGCCCGGGCCACTTCGTCGTTTACCTGGCAGAAGGTGGCCTCGATGGTAAGCGAGATCTACCAGGAAATCACGAGCCGCGGCGATGCCTCGCGTGGTGGCGCAATCCCGACGTTACGGGTCGAGGCGCCCGAATCACCTCGCTCATTTCTAAATTAAAGGAGGAGGGGTCATGAATGATGTCCAGGCCCGTGCCGAGAAAAGCGAGGAGCGGATAGGAAGAAACGACCGATTCCCAGAACCGCTGGCTGGACGAGTCGCGCTCGTCACAGGCGGCGCGCAAGGCCTAGGTGCGGCCATCCGGCGGAACTTGAGCGAAGCCGGTGCCGCTGTCATCGCGCAAGACGTTCGGGAAGGCAAGATGCAATTCCGGGCGCGGACGCTGTCGGCCGAAGGAGGAGCGGTGGGGACCCGACGTCTCGATGCAGCGGACCCGGGCTCGGTCGCGGACGCGCCTCAAGACATCGTCGCGCGTCATGGCCGCCGCGACATCCCGGTGAACGATGCCGGAACGGACCTTACGGTTTCGGCGGAGGAGATGCCCATCGAGCCATGGCGGCGCATCCCCGACGTAAACCTCGCCGGGACGTTTCTGGCCGCGGGAGCGATCTTGCCCCGCATGCGCAAGCAAGGCGGGGGGCGCATCGTCAACATCGTCTCGACCGCCGCCAAGCGCGCATGGCCGAACGCAAGCGCCCCTCACGCGAGCAAGTGGGGCCTCCTGGGCCTGAGTCATGCGCTCCATGCCGAGGCGCGGCCGCTTGGGGTAAAGGTCACCGCGGTGATCTCCGGGGACTCGCGCACGCCGTTTCTCCTCGACCGGCCTGCGCATATCGATCAATCGACCCTGCAGGATCCCACCAACGTCACGCACGCGGTGCGATTCGGAGTGACGCAGCCGGCGGAGACGGTCATCCCCGGGATCATGGTCCTTCCTACGCGGGTGACATCATGGCCCTGATTCGCGATGCCGCTGTCTTTCTGGACAAGGACGGCACGATCATAGACGATGTGCCATACAACGTGGACCCGGATCGCATACGTCTGGCGTCCGGGGTGCGGACCGGCCTTCGGCGTCTGCACGAGCGGGGCTTCAGGCTCGTGGTCGTGAGCAATCAAGGCGGGGTGGCGCGCGGCTATTTCACCGAAGAGGCGCTATGTAGCGTCGAAGAGAGATTACGCGACCTCTTGCGCGCCTTCGGGGTCCCGTTGGCCGGCTTCTACTATTGCCCCCATGATCCTCTGGGGCGCGTGAAGCGCCATGCCATCGCCTGCACCTGCCGCAAGCCGCGCCCCGGCCTCTTCCAGAAGGCGGCGCGTGACGGCCATTTCGATCTTACACAGTCCTGGTGTATCGGCGATATCCTGGATGACGTCGAAGCCGGCCATGCCGCCGGCTGCCGCAGCGTCCTCGTAGATAACGGCAACGAGACCAAATGGCAGCTTTCGGAACGGCGCGTGCCTGACTACATAGCGCACGACATCGACGAGGCCGCCGATTTCATCATCGACGCATCCGGGCCTGGGCGCCCGGTGCGTCCTCATTCGTTCGCGCGCTCATGATGCGGCAGAAGCGGCTGGCGGCCCGTCATGTGTTGATGGCGCGGCTCGACGGGATGGGCGATCCGCTCATGACCGGGCCCGCCATACGCGCCCTGAAGGGGGCCGTCCCGGGACGTACGGTGACCGCCCTCGCGTCGCCGGCCGGGTCGGCGCGCGCCTGGGGTGCTGGCCCCCAGGCCGAGGGGCGGCCGCTGGTCGTCCTCCATCCGGAGGCCTCAGAACCCGCCCGGCGCACCCCCGAGGAACCCTACGCGACGGTGCTGAGACTTCTGGAGCATGGGCTCGACGCCGCCTGCGTCCTCACCGGCGCAGACGGCGAGCGCGACCCCCTGCGGCGGATACGACCGGCGGCCCGAAGCGATGCGGCCGTGGCCTGTGCGATCTCCCTGGCGGAGCTTGCCGGCCTTCCGCAACCCTCGGATGTCGTCGTGACCGACAACGCCGGGCCTGCGCATCTGGCGACGGCCGTGGAGACCCCCGTGGTCGTGCTCTACGCGCTCACGAACCCCCCACACACCCCCTGGACCGCCGCCTCGCGCGTCCCGTCAGCCGACGTTCCCTGTCGCAACTGTTTCAAGAGCGTTTTCCCAAGCGGACACCTTCGCTGTCTGCACGACGCGAGTCCCCGGCAGGTCGCCGATCCCGCGACCGAGCTTCTGCTTGACGGTGCGGCTTTGGCCCGTCGGGCTTTATGCTGACGCTGGGCATCTCGGGTGGCTTCCATGAGCCCGCGGCGACCTTGATCGAGGACGGGCAGATCGTCGCGGCGCTGCAGGAAGAGACCTGCGAACCCGATGCGGCGATCGGTTCGGGGCGCAGGCCCGGGCGCGTGTGGCCGGCTCGAGGCGTCCTATGGTGCCTTGAACAGCGGGGCGCGAGCCTGTCCGATGTCGACCACATCGCCTTTGCCTGGGATCCCTCCTTGATCCCCGCGTTCGACGGAGCATCGCGGGCCACGGCGTCTTCGGCCGACCGGGACGACGGCGCATCACGGTGGGCCACACTCCCGCTCTGCGAGATCCAGTGGGTCCGTCGCTTGCTCGCGACGGGCGCATCGATCTCGGGCGATGCGGCCGGACGGCCCCGATGGCATTACGTTCCCCATCAATTGTCGCATGCCGCGGCTGCCTTCCTGACCTCCCCATTCGAAGAGGCGGCGATTCTTTGCATCAACGCCCGCGGCGAACGTTCGGGAGCGACCTACGCCGTGGGCCGGGGAATCTCCATCGAGACCTTGGCTGAGACCGAAGCCGTGCACTCCCTGGGTCTTTTGTTCGAGCGGCTGACCTTGCATCTCGGTTTCTTGCCGGGCACCGGGGAAGACAAGCTCGTGGCACTCGCGGCGCGTGGCAAGCCCCGTTTCCGCGAGGTCTTCTCACGCATCGTCATGCGCAAGGAGGGCAGCGGCTATTGCGTGTCCGGCGAGAAACTCGCCGACCTTCTGGGCCCCGCGCGGATTCCGGGGACGAGGATCGAGTCGCACCACGAAGACATTGCCTGTTCCTGGCAGGAATGCCTGACGGAGACCGTGGTCGCTCTCGCCGACTGGCTTAAACGGGAGACAAAGGCGCGTGAGCTTGTGGCCGCCGGCGGCGTCTTCCGTAATGTCGTATTGAACAGTGCGCTGCGAGATTCGGGACTTTTCGAGCACGCGTGGATCTCGCCCGTGGCGGGCGCCCCGGGCACGGCACTTGGCGCGGCCTTGTGGATCGATCATACCCTGCGCGCACCGCGCGGCCGCGAGCCCATACGGGACACCTGCTGGGGGCCCCGGTTTTCGGCCGAGGAGATAGAGGCGGCGCTCGTACGCGCGCGCCTTCCGTATGGGCGGCCGCCGGCCATGACCGTGGCCGTGGCCGCGCGGCTTGCGAACAGCAAGACCGTCGGATGGTTCCAGGGGGCCATGGAGTTCGGTCCACAGGCCCTGGGCAGCCGGCTCATCCTCGCCACCCCCGTGGCGCCCGGCATGGCCGACCTGCTGAACGACCTCGCCGGACATGACGATTTTGAGCCAGTGGCCTGCGCGGTCCCATCCGAGGCGGCCGCGGATTGGTTCGAAGACACCCGATCGGCCGGCTTCCGCTCGTTTCTGGCTCGCGCGCGCAGCGACAAGCGCCCGCGTATCCCGGCCGCAGTCCATGTCGATGGGACCGCCCGGGTGCAGACGGTGGACCGCGCCATTCAACCGCTTTTCCATGACACCATCGAGGCCTTCGGGGCCTTGACTGGCGTACCGGTCCTCTTGAGTGCGGACTTCACCACGCGCCGTGGCGCGCGCATCCAGACGCCCGTGGACGCCATCGAGGCCTTTGCAAGCGCGCCCCTGGATGCCCTGGCGATAGGCCCCTTCCTGCTCGAAAAGGGCCGCTGACCCCTTGGGGCGGGGGAGCGGCCGGCGCCTGTCGGGCGGACGAGCGCTTCGACGCCCGGCGCGACCCCGCGCCGTTCGCGCAGAAGGGGATAAAGGCAAGTGCCGTGTTCAGGGGCGCAAATCCCGAGACCGGGAATACCCAGAGCAGGCTATTGCCGAAAGCCGGCCCGGACGATCTCGGTCGCGGCGGGTACGTGGGCCGCGAGGAACCCTCCGAGACCGGCGCCCGCACCGGGGCTGGGCCGTCAGGACATCCTGCAAGGCGTTGTAGAGCGAGCGGCGCTTGCGTGAGGCGCTGTCGTACACGAAGTTGCCGGCGCTCAGATTGAACCCGGGCCCGGCAAACCCATTCAAGAGCTGAATCTGAGGCCAGGCCTGAAGGCGAGGCTTGGGTGGGTTCGTCGGTCACGGAAAAGTCGGTCTGGAGGGGCGCGGGCGGTATTAAGGCCCCCTGGAGGCGATCCACGACGCAAGGGCGTGGGCGTCTGGAGGGAGGGGCGGCCGTGGGTGGCGGACCGAAAGCCCATATTTGACCGAAGGTCAATGGTTTAGTACGCTTAATCGGACTAAACAGTGGCTTATAACAAAGCAGGGGAGGATGCATGGGCCTGGTATCGCGGTGGGTCTATCTGCTGCTCGCCGTTCCCTTCGTGGGAACCTTATGGGTGCCTCTATACGACCACGTCCGTCCGACCTTCCTCGGTTTCCCGTTCTTCTATTGGTACCAGCTCGCCTGGGTCCCGGTCAGCGTGGCCCTGACGGCCATCGTCTACGCTCTGCGAAACCCAAGCCCCTCCGACAAACTGGAAGGTGACGCATGAACGCAGGCCTTGTCATCTTTCTCGCGCTTTTTCTGCTTGTGACCGGGCTTGGCTTTTGGGCGAGCCGCTGGCGGCCGGGCGACCTCGGTCTTTTGAGCGAATGGGGCTTGGGCGGACGGCGGTTCGGCGGGCTTGTGACCTGGTTTCTTCTGGGCGGCGACCTCTATACGGCCTACACATTCATCGCCGTACCGGCGCTCGTCTTCGGGCAAGGAGCGCTCGGATTTTTCGCGCTGCCCTACACGATCGTCATGTACCCCATCATGTTCCTGATCATGCCCAAGCTCTGGACGGTGGCCAGGGAGCGAGGATATGTCACGGCGGCGGACTTCGTCGAACACAGATTCGATTGTCGGACGCTCGGACTGTTGGTGGCGGTGACCGGGATTCTCGCGACGATGCCCTACATCGCCCTGCAGCTCGTGGGCATCCAGGTGGTGCTGGCGGCCCTTCACATGAGCGGAACCGGAGTATGGTCCGACGCGCCGCTCATCATCGCCTTCGTGGTGCTGGCGGCCTATACCTATACGGGGGGCCTGCGCGCCCCGGCGCTCATCGCCATCGTCAAGGATGTCCTCATCTATACGACGGTGCTGACTGCCGTGGTGGTGATACCGGCGCACCTCGGGGGATGGGCGGCGATATTCGCCAAGGTCCCGGCCGCCAAGCTCACGTTCCCTGCGCCGCCGCCGCATAGCACGGGCATATTGTCGGGATATGCCACGCTCGCGCTCGGCTCGGCGCTCGCCTTGCTCATGTACCCGCACACCGTCACCGGTGTCCTGGGTGCGAAGAGCGCGAATGTGGTGCGCAAGAACGCCGTGTTCCTGCCGGCCTACTCCTTCGTGCTCGGGCTCCTCGCGCTGCTCGGCTACATGGCCTACGCCGCTCATCTGAACACCCTTCCGCAGTTCCGCGACGGATTCGCGCACTATGGACCGAGTTACGCGGTCCCCGCGCTCTTCATGCGCTTTCTGCCGTCCTGGTTCGTGGGCTTCGCATTCGCGGCCATCGCCATAGGGGCGCTCGTTCCCGCGGCGATCATGTCGGTGGCAGCTGCCAATCTCTTTACGCGCAACATCTATAAGGCCTTCCTGCACCCGGGCGTGGGGGAGGCGGGGGAGGCGAGAGTGGCCAAGATCGCCTCGCTCTTCGTGAAGTTCGGCGCCCTGGTCTTCGTGTTAGGGGTTCCGGAAAAATACGCCATCATGCTTCAACTCCTGGGGGGAATCTGGATCATCCAGACCTTCCCGGCCATCGTGATCGGTCTCTACACGCGCTGGCCGCATCGCTACGCGCTCGTCGTGGGCTGGCTCACCGGCATGGTCGCCGGGACCGCCATGGCAGCGAGCACATCATTCAAGAGCGTCATCTACCCCCTCACCATCGCCGGGTATACGATCCCGGCCTACGCGGCAGTCTACGCCGTGATCGTCAACCTCACCGTGATGGTGGTTGCGACCTGGATATTGAAGACCCTGCGCATCGGCGCGGGTCGCGATGGCACGCTCGACATGCAGATGCGCGGCGCCTAAGCCGCAGCCGCGGCCAAGAAGGCGCCGATCTTTCAGGTCGACGCCTTCACGACCCGGCTTTTTTCAGGGAACCCGGGGCGGTCGTGGCGCTTGCGCATGAGCCCGCCTCGCGCCTTACGTCGCGACGGCGCATGAGGCCTCACCCGGCGCAACACGACAATTGCTTTATATCCTTCGTAAAGGTCTGGGCGCAGAGCTTCAAGCCTTCGACCAGGGTGAGGTAGGGGAAGAGCTGGTCTGCCAGCTCGTTCACGGTCATCCGTCGACCGATGGCGATCGCCGCCGATTGAATGATCTCCCCGGCATCGGTCGCCAGGATCTGCGCCCCCAGGAGCCGTCCCGAGGATCGCTCGGCGACCAGCTTTATAAAACCCCGGACATCGAAATTCACGAGTGCCCGCGGGACGTTTTCCAAGGGAAGCGTACGCGCATCGACGGCCAGGCCCCGGGCGCGCGCCGCCACTTCCGTAAGCCCCACCGAAGCCACCTGGGGATCGGTGAAAATGACGACAGGCAGGATCTCGAGATCCAGTCGCGCATCCGCGCCCATCATGTTCATGGCCGCGCGCGTCCCGGCGGCTGCCGCGACGTAGACGAAGCGGGGGAGGGTGCTGCAATCGCCGGCGGCGTAGATATGGGGGGCGCTCGTACGGAGATGATCGTCGATCATGATCGCGCCCCGCGCGTCCCTGCGTACGCCGGCGTCCGCAAGACCCAGGTCATCTGTGTTGGGTCGGCTACCTGTCGCCACGAGCAGGCGGTCGCCCGCGAGCCGTCCTCGCGAGGTCATGAGAGTAAAGGCGCCCCCTTCGTAGTGGACGTTCGTCAAGACGGTATCGGTCAGGACGCGCATCCCTTCTCCCTCGAGAATCGGTTGGAGACCAAGGCCGAGGGCCGGATCCTCGCGCGAAAGCAGCTGTCCGCGCGCCACGAGCGTCACTTCCGATCCCAGCCGGCGGAAGGCCTGTGCCAGCTCAAGCGCGACCGCCGAGCCCCCCAGGACCAGAAGGTGCCGCGGCGCCTCGATCGCCGTCAGGGCCTCGCTCGATGTCCAAAATGGGGCGTCTTTCAGGCCGGGCACATCGGGAATCGCAGGCGAGGCGCCGACTGCTATCAGGAAGCGATCGGCCTCCAGCCGTTCTTCGCGCCCGGCGGCATCCGTGAGGCTCAGGGTGTGGCCATCGACGAAGCGGGCATGCCCCCGTCTTAGAGTGATCGCGGGATTATTGGCCACGATATCCAGGTATTTGGCCTGCCTGAGTTCGGTGACGCGCGCTTGTTGCTGCGCTATCAACGCCGCGCGATCGATCGTCGGGGTCTGGGGGCGAATCCCCCGGACATGCGGCGCGGCTTGCGTGCGCGCCTCTTGCGCCGCGCGGATAAGGATCTTGGAAGGTATGCAGCCCACGTTGACGCAGGTCCCGCCGATGACCGCGCGAGACTCTATCATGGTCACGCGGGCCCCTTGCTCGGCCGCCCGGATGGCACAGGCAAACGCCGCAGAACCCCCACCGATCACGGCGACATGGGGCGCCTCCGGGCGATCGCCTCCTGGTCCGTCGTCTCGGCAACCCGGAAGGGACGCCCCGAAGCCTGTCGCCTCTATGGCGCGCACGACCTCGGCCAATGTGGCTCCGCCCAGGTCTTCGATGGTCGCGACTGCCTGTCGGTAGGAGACATGCCCCTTCAAGCCGGGCAGACCACGTAAGGCGCCCTCTACACGCGCCGCGCAATGATCGCAGGTCATGCCTGTCACAGGGATTTCGATCGCGGGATCGCTCATGATGTCGGCCGCCGGGTCTTTCGATGAAGGAAGTCTAGGGGCCGTACCACGGTACGGAGTCAAGCTCAGGGGCGGGCCACGGCGGCTTGCGCCGCCGTGGCCCGCAAGGAGGGGCTCAGGCGCCGCCCGCGCCGGCGGGGTAAGCGGTCGCACGACGCGCGCGACCCTATTATGTAATTTATAACAAAGCGTTGTAGATCTAAGTTAACGGGTTTTCTTAATTACGCGCCCCCGTCTTACTCAGACGAAGGCGCGAGCGGCGCCGATGCCGATTCCCGAAACAGCCGGCGATACAAGACGAGATAGATGGCCTGGAAGCCGCCCGCGATAAAGAAGGGGAGGGCCAGAAAGCCCGCATGATAAAGGAGACCGGCAAAGACCGGTCCGATGGCGCGCGGCGCCTGGATGGAGACGCTGTTCAGGCTCGCGGCGAGGCCGCGACGATGACTGCGCACGAGACCGAGATTAAGGGCCTGGCGCGCCCCCGCCGTGCCACGATTCAAGGCCGAGCGCAGGATGTAGAGGGCCGCGGCGATCGAGAAGCTGGGCGCGAGCGGCAATACCAAGAGCACCGCGAGACCCAGGTAACGCATGGTCAGTACCGATCTCACGACCCCGTAACGGTGCGTCAGGCGACCCACCAGCAGAGACGACGCCGCCGTTACGACCAAGGCCAGACTCATGAGCGGACCGATACTCAAGGGGCCGTGGTGAAAGCGGACCGCGAACCAGTAAGCCATCAAGGGCCCCATGAAACCTATGCCCAGTCCGTTTAGCGCGTTTATACCAAAGAGCTTCAGAAGCTTGCGGTTCTCGGCGCGCGTCAGCGCGTCTGAGACGGAATCGGCGGGCACATCCTCGACAGACGGCCGCCGATAGGGGACGCTGTCGGGCAGGGCGCGCAACAGGATCAGGGCGAGGAGCGCCGCCAGAAGGGGCAGAAGGAAGAGGGGGCGATACGCAAGCGCCCCGGGCAGCAGCGTCCCGATGAGAGAGGGGAGGCTTGCGAGCAAGGCCCCGAGCGCCATCCCCGAGAAACCGACGGCGGTATTCAGGCTATAGACGGCCGGGCGATCGCGCGCATCGACCAATTCCGAGAGCCACGCAAGTTCCACGGGCGCGAAGGGCCCGGCGCCCCCATTCAGTCCGTGTCCGAACCCCCCCAGAACCGCCGCAACGGCAAGCGCTGATGGGCGCGCAGAGGCGATCGCCATGAGCGCCGCCACCACCTGCACCCACTCGTAGGCGCGCAGGAACCCCTTGCGTCCCAGATC
>JAKAXT010000067.1 GCA_021816425.1 Pseudomonadota bacterium
CTCCAGGATGTTGTGGAGAAAGGATAAACCGGTGGCCCGGTCGAACACGCCGCGCTCCTCGAAGGGACCGAAGGCGTCGGCCGACAAGACCTCCGCCCATTTGTAGCTATAGTAGCCCGCCGCGTAACCGCCCGCAAAGATATGGGTGAAGCTGTTCTCGAAGCGGTTGAAGGCCGGGGGCTTCATGACCGCCACCTCGTCACGCACGGCATCGAGCAGGGCATGCACCGATCCCGCCGTCGGGTCGAAGCCCGCGTGCAGGCGGATGTCGAAGAGCGCGAATTCCACCTGACGCAGCATCTGCAGGGCCGCCTGGAAGGTGCGGGCGGATCGCAGTCGGGCGAAAAGATCGGCCGGCACCGGCTCCCCGGTGCGATAGTGGCCGCCTATGAGATCGACCACCTCCCGCTCCCAGCAAAAGTTCTCCATGAACTGGCTCGGGAGCTCCACGGCGTCCCACGGCACGCCGTTGATGCCCGATACGGCCGGCTCATCGACCCGCGTGAGCATGTGATGGAGGCCATGACCGAACTCATGGAAGAGGGTCTCCACCTCGTCGTGGCGCAAGAGCGAGGGGTGGTCGGTGGCCGGCGTCGAAAAGTTGCATGTGAGATAGGCGACCGGCAGGCTCGGGGCGGGCCCCGCCTGGCGCACGCAGCACTCATCCATCCACGCCCCGCCGCGCTTGCGCTCGCGGGCGTAGAGGTCCAGATAGAACTGCGCGCGCGCCTGTCCGTCGGGGTCCGTGATCTCGTAGAAGAGCACGTCCGGGTGCCAAACCTCGACGTCCTGCCGCTGCCGTATGCGCACGTCATAGAGGCGCTCGGTGAGGGTGAAAAGTCCCCCGAGAACCCGCGGCAGCGGGAAATAGGGCCGCAGATCCTCCTCCGAGAACTGATAGCGCCGCTCCTTCAGCCGTTCACTGTAATAGGCCGTATCCCAGGCCTCGAGGGACACCCCATCGGCCTCCGCCAGGGCTTCGAGATCCGCGCGCTCGCGGAGCGCCGCGGGCCGTGCCCGCCGGGCGAGATCGGTCAGAAAATCCTCGACCTCAGCGGCATCGCGCGCCATCTTCGTCGAAAGTGAGTAATCCGCATAATGAGGGAAGCCGAGCAGCGAGGCCGCCTCGCGGCGCAGCACCAGGATCTCGTGGGCGAGGACGCTGTTGTCGTAACGCCCATCGCCCGCCTCCGAGGCGCGCGTCACATAGGCCTCGTAGAGCTGGCGGCGCAGGGCCCGGTCCTGGGCGTAGGTCATGACCGGCACATAGCAAGGGGCCTGCAGGGTCAGGAGGAAGCCCTTTCGTTCCCGCCTCTGGGCCTCGGAGCGGGCCTGCGCGAGTACCGAGGCCGGGATGCCCTGCAGCCGCGCCTCGTCTTCCACGACGAGGCTGAAGGCATCGGTGGCATCGAGGACGTTTTGTTCGAAGCGGCTCGTGAGTTCGGAGAGCTTCTCCTGGATGGCCTTGAAACGGGCCTTCGGGCCGGCCTCCAGGGCCACGCCCGACAGGCGCATGTCGCGCAGGGCGTTTGTCACCACCTTCTTGCGGGCCTCGTTCAAGGAGGCGAAGGCCGGACCCTCGGCGACCGCCCGATAGGCGCGATAGACGCGTTCGTCCTGGGCATAGCTCGTCTGGTAGCTCGTGAGACGGCCGAGGCCCGCATTGTAGGCCTCGCGCAACGCGGCGCTGTCGGCCACCGCATTCAGGTGCGCGACCGGAGACCAGAAACGCTTGAGGCGCGCCTCCATGGTCTCGAGCGGGCCCACGGCATCGTCCCACCCCCGTCCCGGGTCGCGCGACAGCCGCGCCTCGACCGTCGCGCGCGCCTCGTCGAGAATGGCGTCCAGGGCCGGCGTGACCTGACCCGGCTCGATGTGAGCGAATCGTGGAAGACCGTCAAGATCCAGCAGGGGATTGTCGTTCGCCATCGGTGTTCCTTGAATGATATCGGGCCTACTCTATCACGGGCCGCGACACCCCGGATCCTTCCGCCGCGCGGGCGCCCGGGCAGGTCCCGCTATCCGGCACCGACCACGCCGCGCAGGCGCTCCCGCACGGACGCCGTGGGGGGGCGCACGCCATGCCAGAGGAGGAAGGACTCGGCCGCCTGTTCGACGAGCATGCCAAGACCGTCGGCCGTCTCCGAGGCGCCGCGGCCCCGGGCATGAGACAAGAAAGGCTCGGCCTTGGGACCGTACATGAGATCGTAGACGATCGCCCCCTCGAAGAGGGCATCGGGAAGCGCGGGCAGCCCCCCGGAAAGACCGGCGGCGGTGGCGTTGATCACGAAATCGAAAGGCGGTCCGCCCGCGCCGCCGCGGGGCGCGATGCCGGCACGCGCATCATGGCAGAAAGCGACCAGGTCCCGGGCCCGCTCGGGGGTGCGATTGTAAACGGCGAGATGGGCGATGCCCGCATCCAGCAAGGGCCCGGCGATTCCCTGGGCGGCGCCCCCCGCCCCCACCAGGAAGACCCGGCGACCCCGCAAAGACCAGCCGTGATTCACGGTCAGGTCGCGAATGAGGCCCGCGCCATCGGTATTGTCGCCGAACCAGGCCCCCTCGTCCCAAACGAGCGTATTGACCGCGCGGGCGCGCTCTGCCCGGGGCGAGGTCCGCGCCGCGAGCGCGAAGGCCTCGCCCTTCAGGGGGACGGTGATGTTCGCCCCCCGGCCGTCTTGGGCGCGGAACGCCGCCAGCGCCTCGGTGAGACCCCCCGGACGCACCTCCCGGCGCTCATAGCGCAGGTCGCGGCCCGTCAGCGCACCGAAGGCCTCGTGGATCTGCGGGGACAGGCTGTGGCCTATGGGATGACCCATGACGGCATAGAGGCTCATGGCGCCAGAAGATAGCCGAGAAAGGCGGCATAGAGAAGGCCGCCTATCACCATATGGTAGGGACGCAGGGCGGTGGCGCGCATGATGCGCAGACGCAGAATGACGACGCCTGCGATCGTGATCAGCATGGCGGCGAGCAAAAGCGGGATCGGACGCCAGGGCGTGAGCGTCATGCCGAGGGCGGGCAGCAGGCTCCCCTGAAACACGAGCGCCCCCGTGATGTTGCCAAACGCCAGGGTGTCCTGCCCGCGCCTTATCCAGAGCACGCTATTGACCTTCTCCGGCAACTCGGTCGCGATCGGGACGATGACGAGGGCGAGGGCGAGCACCGGCACATGAAGCAGGTGCCCGAGCTCCTTGACGCCCACCACGAACCCCTGCGCGCCGCTCAGGATGAAGGCAAGCCCCAGGACGAGCTGGAAATAGCGCAGCCCGGGGATGCGCTTCAGCACATGGCGCGCCAGATGGAGGCCGTTCGCCGCGTTGGTCTCGTGGCCGGCGGCCACCAGCGCCTTCGACGCGCGCACGGTGGCGACCACATAAGCCGCATAGCCCGCGACCAGGATGGTGGCCAGCACCCGCCGGGGCAGGCCTTCGGGCAAATAAAGTCCCGCCAGGGCCAGGATGAAGAAGACGAGAAACCAGTCGAGGTCGCGCCTGAGCCCCCCGCGCTCGGGGGTGAGCGCGCCGCGCAGCCCGCGGCTCTGCCAGGCGGCCACCCCCATGACGCCAAGCGCCAGGGTCGACAGCATGAGCGGGGCGCCGAGCACGGCACCCACCGCAAGCCGCTCGCCCGCGCCCTGGTGCAGCGACGCGAGCAGAGGCACCGCGGTCTCGGGGAGCGCGGTGCCGACCGCCGCGAGCAGGGAGCCCGTCACGCCCTCGGAGACCTCGAAGGCCGCGCCCACGTGCTCGATCGCGTTCGTGAAAAGCTCGGCGCCCGCGAGGATCACGGGCAAGGCCACGAGCAGGATGAGGAAGGCGGTCACACGTGCCTTCCGTCAATGCGGCGCGTCTGGGGCCTTCTCCATTCCCGGAGGCACGGTCTCGGCGAAGGAGCCGCGCGTGCTGATGCCGGCGAGCCAGCGCGCGAGCCGCGGGTGCTTGCTGCGCCAGTCATGGGGATAGCGGAAATCGATGTACTCGAGGGCCGAGGCAAGTCCCAGATCGCCGATCGTGAAATGCTCGCCCACGAGATAGGCCGCGCCCTTCTCCGTCTCGTCGGCCCACGCGAGCGCACGCGCGATCTTTTCCTCCTGGCGCGCGATGAAGGATTGCGACTTCTCGGCCTGCGGGCGCCTGTCCTCCAGGAGACGGGCGACCACGGCATCCACGATGCCGATACCCAGGGTGTTCCAGAGCTGCGCCCGCAGGCGCTCCGCATCCCCCTGCGGGATCAGGCGCTCGGGCGTCAGCGTGTCGATGTACTCGATGAGCAGGGCCGAGTCGAACAGGACCCGGCCGTCCCCCGTCTCCAGGACCGGGACCTTGCCGAGCGGATTCAGGGCCGCAATGTGATTGCCGGCCTCGTGCGGACTCTCCTGAATCCATTCGAAGCGGATGTTCTTCTCGCGCAAGGCGATACGGACCTTGCGTACATAAGGCGACGTGGCATGACCGTAGAGCTTCACAAAGACCTCCCGAGATAGGCGGCGACCAGGCCTATGAAGACGCTGCCGCCAAACCAGTTGTTATTCAGAAAGGCATGAAAGCAGTCCAGGGGCCGGCGCCCGCGCAGCAGGCCCTGCTCGTAGACCGCGAACCCCAGGGCGACCCCCAAGCCGCCATCGTACACGAGGCCCAGATGCGCCATCCTTCCGACGACATACAAGAGGCCGAGCGCGATGGCGTGACTCAAGGCTACCATGGCCCGATCCCAGCGCCCGAACAGGATGGCGCTCGATTTGACGCCGATCTTCAGGTCATCGTCGCGATCGGCCATGGCATAGGCGGTATCGTAGGCCACGGTCCACGCGATGTTGGCGGCGAGGAGCAGCCACGCAAGACGCGGGATATGGCCGGTCTCGGCGGCGAAGGCCATGGGGATGCCCCAGCCGAAGGCAAGCCCCAGATAGACCTGCGGGAGATGCGTGAAGCGCTTGAAGAAGGGATAAGAGGCGGCGAGGACCACCGCCACCGCCGAGAGCTCGATCGTGAAGGTGTTGAGCCAGAAGGCGAGCAGGGCCGCCAGGAGGCAGAGCCCGAAGAACAGGGTCAACGCCGCCCTGGGACTCACCTCGCCCGCGGCGATCGGCCGGTCCCGGGTGCGCCAGACGCGCGGGTCGAAATCACGGTCCGCATAGTCGTTGATGACGCAGCCCGCCGAACGCATGATGAGCACGCCCGCGATGAATACGGCGACCAGGACAGGCTGCGGATGCCCCTGGCCCGCGATCCACAAGGCCCAGAGCGTCGGCCACATCAAGAGCAGGCTGCCGATCGGCCGGTGCAGCCGCATGAGGCGCACATAGGCCCCCAATCGCGCCCACCCGCCCGGCCGAACCGTCCCCTCACCCCTCGCCGCCATCATCCGCCCCAACGCCCGCGCCCGTGACCGGGCCCCGAAAGCCTCGTATTGTAACGCACTCCGCAGCCGCCGCCCGCCGCCGCGACCCAGGCCGCCATGTGGGGCCTCGCGCGTGAAACAGGGGCCTTGAATCCGGCGAGGTCGGTCTGCGCGGGTCCGATGGAACGGCCTCGACGGTGCGCCGGGGCGCGCACGCGCCAAAGCTCGACGAAGCGTGCTCAAAACGCGATCATCGAGACCATTGGCCTCACAAGAGGCGCATTGCCGCCCGACTCCTGCAGGCGTCCGGTGCAGGTAACGCCGTTTCTGCGAATATGCGTTTCGCCGGCGGGACCTGGTTGGCATAAACGGGGTAAGCGGATATCCATGGCCCTATTTGGCGCGGCTCGCCCTGCCAGCCTCTGGAGCCGGTCGCGGTCCCCGGGCGCAAACCGCGAAATCTGCAAAGCCCGGTTTGCATCCTGACGGTGGAAGGCCGGCGCCCTCGCGCCCCCCGGTTTACGGATCCGGCGAGGACGGGCCGGGGCCCCTCGCCAGGGCATCGTCACCACGGCGGGCCGGCCGGACTCCGGATGTCGTGCAGCGCTCCACGGCGGGCGCCCACTCCGGGATCGTTGGAAGGTTTAGACATCATACGAGAACCGCGGCCGAGAACCGCGGCGGGCGCCGATTCTGCTGAGAAGCCGAGGAACGCGCCCTGGCCCGAAATCATGCCGTGCTCCGGCGCGCGACATGGCGAAACACGTAATCGATTACGCCGACCCGAGCTCGTGGCGTTCGCGCAGCCAGCGCTTACGGAGGCCCAACAAAGGCGCGGGATCGCCCTGAACCAGGGTGGCCGCAGTCTTGGCGACCGCGGGCAGCATGGCCTCGTCGCGTATGAAATCCGCCACGCGAAAGCCCGGAAGGCCGGTCTGGCGGACCCCGAAGACCTCGCCCGCACCACGCAGCTCGAGATCGCGCCGGGCGATGAGAAAGCCATCATCCGTCCCGCGCAGGCAGGCGATGCGCTCGCGCGCCATGTCGCCCAAGGGCGGCTTGTAGAGCAGCACGCAGTGCCCGGGCAGGCCCCCGCGGCCTATGCGGCCGCGCAGCTGGTGGAGCTGGGCGAGCCCCAGGCGCTCGGCGTTCTCGATGACGAGCAGGCTCGCGGCCGGAACATCCACACCCACCTCGATCACGGTGGTCGCCACCAGGACCTGGACCGGGCCGCGCGCGAAGTCCTCCATGGCCCGATCCTTGTCCGCGGCCTTCATGCGCCCATGGATGAGGCCCACGCGGATGCCGGCAAGGGCCTGGGCCAATTCCGCGTGGAGGGCCGCGGCGGCCTTCAGATCCTGCTCGCCTTCCTCGATGAGGGGGCAGACCCAGTAGGCCTTGGCGCCCGCAAGGCAGGCGATGCGCATACGCGCCACCACCTCCTCGCGGCGATTCTCGGCGAGCGCCACCGTCGTGACCGGGGCGCGCCCCGGCGGTCGCTCGTCCAGGATCGAGAGATCGAGATCGGCGTAGGCGCTTTGCGCGAGCGTGCGCGGGATGGGGGTGGCGCTCATGGCGAGCAGATGCGCGCGGTGCGCGCCGGCCCTCCCCTTCGCGGTCAGGGCCTGACGCTCCTGCACACCGAAGCGATGCTGCTCGTCGATGACGACGAGACCCAGGCGCTCGAAGGCCACCGCCTCCTGAAACATCGCCTGGGTCCCGACCACGAGCCGGGTCTCCGGATCACGCGCCTTCGCACGCCGGGCCTCGGCGCCCGCCCCCAGGCGCATGAGGCCGAGCGGTTCGATGCCGAGGGGCGCCAGCCAGTGGCCGAGGGTCTCCTTATGCTGGCGCGCAAGGAGCTCGGTCGGGGCCATGACCGCGACCTGGTAGCCCGCCTCGATGACGAGGAGGGCGGCCGCGGCGGCCACCAGAGTCTTGCCGGAGCCCACATCGCCCTGGAGCACGCGGCGCATGGGCCGCCCGCTCTCGAGGTCCCGGCGGATCTCCGCGATGACGGTCGTTTGCGCCTTCGTGGGCGCAAACGGCAAGGTCTCGAGGAGCCGTTCCAGGAGACGCCCCGGCACCCGGCATTTGCGGCCCAGGGACCGCCCCTGCGCGTGCCGGAGCGTGAGGAGATGCGCATGATGGGTGACGAGCTCTTCGAAGGCCAACACCGCGCGGGCGGGGGCGAGATCCGCGCCCGGAGGCGGCCCGTGCAAGAGCCGCAGGGCCTCGGCAAGCGTCAGCCCCGACGGCCGCAGCGCCTCGGGCAGGTACTCGGCGAGATCGGGCAGCGCGAGAGAAAGCGCCGCGCGGACCGCGCGTCGCAGGGCGTTCATGCCGAGACCCTCGGTGGTGGGATAGACCGGCGTCAACGTGGCCTCCTGCAAGGACGCCTCGCCCGCGCAACGGTATTCCGGGTGCACCATCTCCGCGCCCTGGGGGCCTAGCCGCAGCTCGCCATAGGCGCTCACGCGCGCGCCGGGGCGGAGCCTGCGTCGCTGCGTGGCATTGAAGTGGAAAAAGCGCAGGCGCAGAAGACCGCTATCGTCCGCGAGCTCGGCCACCAAGGAGGGGTGCGCGCGCCCCACGGTGGCCGAGGCCAGGATCTCGCCCTCGACGATGGCGCTCTGGCCGACCCGCAGCGCCCGGATCGGAACGATGCCCGTCCGATCCTCGTAGCGCGAGGGCAGGTGGAACAGGAGATCGCCCACGGTCTCGATCTCGAGGCGCGCCAGCCGCTCGGCAAGCGCGGGCCCTATGCCCGAAAGCGCGGTGACCGGACGCTCCCAGGGGGCTTCCGCGGAACCGCTAGCCGAGGTCGAGGATGGCATCCATCTCGACTTTGGCGCCGCGCGGCAAGGAGGCGACACCGATCGCCGAGCGCGCCGGGTAGGGGGGCTTGAAACGCTCGGCCATGACTTCGTTCACGAGCGGGAAATGCGCAAGATCGGTGAGAAAGACCGAGAGCTTGACGATGTGGCGGAACTCGGCCCCGGCCGCCGCCACCACCGCCGCGAGATTCTCGAACACCCGCACGATCTGGGCGCGCGGATCCTCCGACACGAGGACCATGGTCACGGGATCGAGCGGTATCTGCCCCGACAGAAACACGAGCGATCCCGACTTTATGGCCTGTGAATAGGTGCCGATGGCGCGCGGCGCCGCATCGGTCTCGATGATGCGAAAAGACATGGTTATCCTCGTTTGCGGTTGATGCGGACCACCGCCTCCTGGGAGCGGATGCGGCGTATGATGCGCGCGAGATGGGCGCGGTTCTGGACCTCGATCACGAAGTCCATGGCGGTATCCTGGCCGTCGCGTTCGTCGATCGACACGGTGTCGATATTGGCGTCCATTTCGGACATGGCCGCGGCGACAGTCGCCAGGACCCCGCGTCGGTTCTTCACCTCGACGCGTATGGCCACGGGCCACGAGCCGTCTATGCCGCTCTCCCACTGGATGTCGATCCACTTCTCCGGGTGCTTCCGATACTCGGCGACGTTCGGACAGTCCTCGGTGTGCACGGTGATCCCGCGGCCGGCCGTGAGGAAACCCAGCACGGGGTCCCCCGGGATCGGCCGGCAGCACTTGGCGTAATTCACCACGGCACCCTCGGTGCCGCGGATGGCGATGGTGCCGGGGGCGCGCGACGGAACCAGCGAAGGGGCCGGCACGTCAGGCAGGAGCTGCCGCGCCACCACCGCCGCGATGCGCGTCCCAAGCCCGATGTCGGCCAGCATGTCTTCCCAGGTCTTCACGCGCAAGGTCGCGAGCAGGGCATTCTTGGCCGTATCATCGACCTCGCCGGTGAAGCCGAGCGACTGCAAGGCCTTGGCGAGGAAACGCTCGCCCAGACGGATCGCCTCGTCGCGGCGCAGATTCTTCAGGTAGTTGCGTATGTGGGCACGGGCCTTGCCGGTCACCACCGAGTTCAGCCACGAGGGGTGCGGGGCGCTGTAGGCCGAGGTGATGACCTCCACGTGATCGCCGTTACGCAACACCGTGCGCATCGGAACGAGCTGATGGTTGACGCGCGCGCCCGCGCAGCGCTTGCCGATGTCGGTGTGCACCTCGTAGGCGAAATCTATGACGGTCGCGCCCCGCGGCAGCTTCTTGATGTCGCCGTTGGGCGTGAAGACATAGACCTCATCGGGGAACAGGTCGATCTTCAGGTGCTCCAGGAACTCCTGCGGATTGCCGGCCTGCTGCTGGGTCTCCATGAGGCCCTGCAGCCATTGCAGGGCGCGTTTTTGCATGCCCACGTCGCCGGTCTTGTAGAGCCAGTGGGCCGCGACCCCGTTCTCGGCGACCCTATGCATGTCCTCGGTGCGGATCTGCACCTCGATCAAGACGCCGAACGGCCCGAACACGACCGTATGGAGCGACTGATAGCCGTTGGTCTTGGGGATCGCGATATAGTCCTTGAACCGGCCGGGGATGGGCTTGTAGAGATTGTGGATCACGCCGAGCGCCCGATAGCAGGTATCGACCTTGTCGACGACGATGCGAAACGCGAGCAGGTCGTAGACCTGCTCGAAGGACAGGCCCTTCTGGCGCATCTTGCTATAGATGCCATAGAGGTTCTTCTCGCGGCCCGAGACGTCACCCGGCAGGCCCTCGCGCCGCAGCTGCTCCACGATCGCCGCGCGCGCCTTGTCGACCAGCGCCTTGCGGTTGCCGTGACGCTTGCGCACCGCCTCCTGCAGGATGCGATAGCGCAAGGGGTAGAGGATCGCGAACGACAGGTCCTCCAGCTCCACAGACCAGGCATGGAGGCCCAGCCGATTGGCGATGGGCGCATAGATGTCGAGCGTCTCGCGCGCGATCGCCTTCTGCCGCGCTGGCGACAGGACGCGGATCGTGCGCATGTTATGAAGGCGGTCGGCGAGCTTTATGAGCACGACGCGGATGTCGCGGGCCATCGCCAGCAACATCTTGCGGAAATTCTCGGCCTGCTCCTCTTCCTTGTTCTCGAACTCGATCTGGCCGATCTTGCTCACGCCATCGACGAGCTCGGCCGCCTCCGGGCCGAACTGGGCGGTGATCTCGTCCTTGCGCCGGCCCGTGTCCTCTATGACGTCATGCAGGATGGCGGCCGCGAGGCAGGTGGCATCGAGGCGCAAGCCGGCAAGCAGCCGCGCGACCTCGAGGGGATGATAGATGTAGGGTTCGCCGCTACGGCGCTTCTGGCCTTCATGGGCCTCCGCACCGAACAGATAGGCACGGTAGACCGTGGCGACCTCCTCGCGCCCGAGGTAGCCCTCGAGCAAGGCGAGCAGATCGCTTATGTGAAACGAAACCGCGCCCGGGCCCGTCCCCTCAGGGGGCGGGACTTGCGCCGGCGTCGCCACCTGTTCCGAGGGATAAGACGGCGTCATCTTCGACCTCCAGACCCGCCTCCGGATTGTCGTCCAAAATGGCGTTGGTCACGTAGCCGCCAGCGATCTCGCGCAAGGCCAGAACAGTCGGCTTGTCGTTTTCGCGCGGCACGCAGGGCTCCGCGCCCGCGGCCAGCTGCCGCGCCCGACGGGCCGCCACCAGCACCAGCTGAAAGCGGTTTTCGACGTGCTCCAGACAATCCTCAACGGTGATGCGGGCCATAAGGCACTCCTCTTAAGTCAAGACGACGATTCTAGCAAATCGCCTTATGCGCCGGTAGGCGCGTAGACGCCGGGGTCGCAACGCAAAGGCCGCCGCACGCGACCTTCGGCGATGAGGACCTTCAGGTCCGCGAGCGCCTCCTCGAACTCATCGTTCACGATGATGTGGTCGAATTCGCCGGCATGCGCGATCTCGGCGCGGGCCTTGGCCATGCGCCCCGCGATCACCGCCTCGTCATCCTGGCCCCGGCCCCGCAGCCGGGTCTCGAGGGCCTCGAGCGATGGGGGCAGGATAAAGATCGACAGGGCCTCGGGCCACAGGGCCTTGATGCGCCGCGCGCCCTGCCAGTCGATGTCGAGGATCACATGCCGCCCCGCGCCGAGCAGCGACTCGACCGCCTCACGCGTCGTCCCATAACGGTTGCCGAAGACCTGCGCGTGCTCGAGGAAGGCCCCCTCGGCGACCAGCCGATCGAACGTCGCCTGGTCCACGAAATGGTAATGCACGCCGTCCTGTTCGCCCGGCCGCGCCGGACGCGTCGTGTGCGAAATCGAGATGCCGAACCGGGGGTCGGCGGCCAGGGCCTTGGCGAGGCTGCTCTTGCCGGCCCCGCTCGGGGCCGAGAGGATCACGAGACGGGGGTCGCTATTCAATGTTCTGCACCTGTTCACGCACCTGCTCTATCAGGACCTTGAGGGCGACGGCGCCGCTCGAGACGCGCGCCGAGAAGGACTTCGAGGCTATGGTATTGGCCTCGCGATTCAGTTCCTGCATCAAGAAGTCGAGGCGCCGGCCGACCGGTCCGACCTCTTCCAGGGCGGCGCGGGCCTCGGCGACGTGGACGGCGAGGCGCTCGATCTCCTCCTCGATGTCGCTGCGCTGGGCCAGAAGCAGCACCTCCTGCTCCAGGCGTCCCGGATCCAGTGGCTGATCGAACGTCCGTACACGGGCGCGCAATCGTTCGCCGAAGGTCTCCAGGCCTTCGGCGACCAGCCGGCGCAAGGCCGTCGCCTCGGCGTCCATGAGATCGAACTTCTCACGCAGGCCCTGGGCGAGACGCCCCCCTTCCCGCCGCCTGTGATCCACGAGGGCGGCAAGCGCGCGTTCGCAGGCCAGCGCCACGGGTTCGTCCAGGACCGGACCCGGGCGCGCGGAGACCACGCCTGGCCAGCGCAACACATCGGCGACCGAAAGCGGCGCGAGGGTGCCGTGGGCCGCGCGCACGAGTTCGGCGGCGCCCACGACCTCGGCCGCCAGACGCTCGTCCACGACGAGCCCCGCCTCCCCGGGCGCCTTGCGCCACACGACCTGACAGTCGACCTTGCCCCGGGAGAGCGCCGCCTGGAGGCGCTCACGAAGCGCCCCCTCGAGGGCGGTCAGCCCCTCCGGGAGCCGGATCGACACCTCCAGGTAGCGGTGATTGACCGACCGCAGTTCGCACACCACCTCGCCCGCCCCCGTGTGCACCTGGGCGCGCGCAAACGCGGTCATGCTCTTGATCGAGGCCGTCATGGGGCCATACTAACCGAAACCGTAGGGGGCCGGTACCGCATCGGCCTGCCCGGCCCCCCGAAAGGCACGCCCGCGGCCCGGCAGCTCGGAGACTGCATTTGGGAAGGTTTTCGGCTATTGTTGGGGACACATGCGCAAACAGCCGACCCCCCTGGCCCACGGCTATGTCCTGAAGGGCTACCGAATTGAGAAGACCCTCGGCGGAGGAGGCTTCAGCTCGGTCTATCTCGCGACCGAGCTCGCCACCGGCACCGAGGTCGTCATCAAGGAATTCCTTCCGGTGACCCAGGCCTTCCGCGCGAGCGATGGCCGCGTCGAACCGCTCTCCGAGGAGACCGCCCCGCTCTTCGCCTCGGGTATCAAGCGCTTCTTCGACGAGGCCGCCGCGCTTGCCAAGCTGCATCACCCCAATATCGTGCAGGTCACCAACTTTTTCCGCGCCCACAACACCGCCTACATGGTCATGCATTACGAAGTCGGCCGGGACCTGCGCTGGTATGTGAAGCGGCATCCGGGGGGGCTGAGCGAGAAGTTTCTGCGGACCGTGTTTCCGCCGCTGCTCGTGGGGCTCGACGAGCTTCATACCCGCGGCCTGCTCCACCTCGACATAAAGCCCGCCAACATTCTGCTGCGTCCGGGCGGCAACCCCCTATTGCTGGACTTCGGGGCGGCGCAAAGGACCCAGGAGCGCCCGGCCGGCATGCGCACGCTGACTGCGGGCTTCGCGCCCCTCGAGCAGCACACGAAAGGCCACATCGGGCCCTGGACCGACTTGTACGCGATCGGGGCCTCCATGTGGGCCTGTCTGAGCGGCCGCGCGCCGCCACCGGCGACGGCGCGGGCCGCCAAGGACACCTTCAAGGGCGCGCGTGGCCGCTTCGGGCGGCATTACTCGGCGCAGATCCTCGATGCCATAGACTGGTGCATGCAGATGGACCAGCTGCAGAGGCCGCAGAACGTAGGACAGCTGCTGGCCTTCCTGAACGAGACGCCCCGCCGCGAGCCCGGCAATAGAAGAGAGGTCGGCCGCTGGTTCGACAAATGGCCGTGGCTGCGTCTCAAGCGATCATAAGGCGCGGGGGCGGGCGCGCGGAGGGGGGTGACCGTAATATGAAGTA
>JAKAXT010000068.1 GCA_021816425.1 Pseudomonadota bacterium
ATCTTTTTCGGTCGGGACCCCGGACGAGGTCGACGCCTGGCATGAGCGGCTGCAGGCCGCGTCCGTGCCGATCGCGGCTGCGCCGCGCACGCATCGCGACGGGTCGCGCAGCCTCTATTGCAGGGATCCCGGGGGGGTGCTCGTGCAGCTGATCCATCTTCCGCCGCAGGCCTTGAGTCCGGCCGCAGACCCCGTACCCGAGCGCTAGATCCAGAAGGCCGTCCCGGTCATGACCCGCGCCGCAAGGCGCATCGCAAGCCGGGCCGGCAGCGGCAGCGGGCGCCCGCCGGCCTCCATGGCCGAGGCCGCATGCCGTGCCTCGTCGGCCGCCATGTGCTCGATGATCGCCCGGGTCTTTTGGTCGGCGACCGAAAGCCGGCCGAGATGACCTTGCAGATGCTCGACGACCTGGCGTTCGGTCTCGGCGACGAAGCCCAGGCTCACCTTGTCTCCGAGCAGCGCGGTGGCCGCGCCCAGGGTGAATGCCCCCGCGTACCATAGGGGGGTCAGGTAGCTGCGGTGCGTCTTCAGTTCCTTGATGCGCGCCCCGGTCCATTGGAGGTGCAAGAGCTCTTCGCGGCCCGCCGCGCGCATGGTCTCGTGGGTCCTGGGGTCGCGCGCGCAGAGGGCGTGCCCTTGATAGAGCGCCTGGGCCGCGACCTCGCCTGCGTGATTCACTCTCATGAGGCGGCCTCCCAGCACGCGGTCTTCAGCCGACAAGCCGTCTTGTTCCCGCGGGACGGTCTGTGGATAGGGGTCGGCGGGGGGCGCTACCAGCAGGGCCTTCAGGCCCTGGTCGAGCTGATCAACGATGCGATCGGCAAGCGTGAACGTTCTCATGAGTCTAACTTTAACACGCGTCTTGCGATGGCGGGAGTTGTTGGTCCAGGACCAAGAGAGGATGCAGGACCGGCAGCGCGCACCCCGCGCGGCTCAGTGCGGCCGACAGGTGCAAGGCGCATCCTATGTTGGCGGACACGATGATGTCGGCCTCGCTTGCCGCCGCCGCCGCGGCCTTGGTGGCTGCCAGCGCCTGTGCGTGTCCGGGCTCCCGCAGGAAGTAGTCGCCGGCCGCCCCGCAGCAGGTCCCGTTCCCCGGCAACTCGATGATCCGGACCCCGGGGATGCGGGCGAGCAGCTCATATACGAAGCGCTCACCCTTCAGGGAGTTGCGCAGCGAGCAGGGGTCGTGTACGGCGATGGTCTGCCGCCGCGGCGCAAGCTTCAGGCGGCCGAGATCGCTTCGCTCGACAAGATAGCGGTGAATGTCGAATACCTCCGGGAACCGGTCGAGGCCCGCCGGGCCATAGCTCCGCAGTTCCGCCGCGCAGCCTGAGGCGATGGACACGAGCGCCGGGGCGCGGCCCTCGAAGGCCCGGAGGTTGCGCAGGCGTTGCCGGTCGGCGATGTCGGTGAGCCCGGCGTGGGTGGCGAGCGCCCCGCAGCAGGCCTGCTCGCGCGGCACATGGACCCGCTGGCCGGTCGCCCGCAGGATGCGGATCGCGGCGTTCAGGGTGGGCCGGTCGAGGCCGGCCGTGCAGCCCAGAAAAAGCGCCACGCAGGCGCCATCGGCATCATTGGTGCGGACCAGGGCGGGGCGCGGCCGCGCGGGCAGCCCCTGCAGCACCGTGGCGAGCGGCCCCCTTCGCGCGCGCGGCCAGGGGAGCCGCGCCAGGAGGCGCGCGGCGGCGTAGGCGACGGTGACGGCCCCGCGAAGGTCGACCCCCCGGATCAGGCGGCGGCGCAGCGAGGCGCGCCAGGACGTGGGGGCCTCGCGGACGAGCAGGGCGCGGCCGTTTTTCAGGATCGAGGCGTACTCCACGTGGCTCGGGCAGACCGACTCGCAGGCCAGGCAGCCTAGGCATCGATCGATGTGCGCAACGACCGTGGGCGTGGCCTTCAAGGTCCCCTCGGCAGTCGCCCGCAGCAAGGCGATTCGTCCGCGAGGCGATTCGTTTTCGTTTAGACTGGCGCCATAGGTGGGGCAGTGCGGCAGGCAGAGGCCGCAGGCCACGCAGCGATCGGTGGCAGACCGCAGGGCGCCCGCGAGCGCGGCCAGGGCCTTGTCATTCGATCGATCGTTATCCGAAGGCGGCATGGGGGACCTCTTGTACTATAAACGGCATGTCTTTTTTTGCACCAATGAACGATCCGACGGGCGGCGCTGCTGCCAGCAGCAGGACGCGCGCGCCCTGCGGGATTACGCGAAACAACGAATCAAGGCGCTGGGCCTTGCCGGTCCGGCGGGTGTGCGCATCAATACGGCGGGCTGCATGGATCGCTGCGAGGAGGGGCCGGTCCTGGTCATCTATCCGGAGGGCGTATGGTACACCTATGTGGACCGGGAGGACATTGACGAGATCCTGGAGCAGCACGTCATCGGGGGCAAGCCGGTCTCCCGCCTGCGGCTCGATCCGGATGATTGAATCATCGAGGGCAGGGAACCAAACCCCGCCCTCGAGGTCTCAACAAGTAAGACAGACAACGTCCCCTTGACAGCGGGGGGATCATATTAGATAATAATTATATTCTTCTTCAGATCGGGCCCACCAAACCCGGTCTGTGTACGGCTCCTCCATCCTCCTAGTGGTGGTTCAAGGCGTGGCTTACCCCACGCCTTCTTTTTTTCTCCCCCCTATATACCACAACGCCCGGCCGGGTCAACCGCCAGACGCGCGCGAAACGTTGACAGCGCGCCTCCTCCTCCGTACCATGCGGCCCTTCGTACTCTTCGCCTCGGAAAGATTTCCATGACGACCTTCACGGCTAAGTCAGAGACAGTAAGGCGCGACTGGTTTGTCGTCGACGCCACGGACCATGTGTTGGGGCGGCTCGCCACCGAGATCGCCCGCCGGCTGCGCGGCAAGCACAAGCCCGAGTTCACGCCGCATGTGGATACCGGCGACTATATCGTCGTGGTGAACGCGGAAAAGGTCCAGGTGACCGGCCGTAAGGCCCAGAACAAGCTCTATCACAGCTACTCGGGATACCAGAGCGGGTTGAAGACCCATACCTTCACGGAAATGAAGGCGCGCGCGCCCGAAGAGGTGATCGAGGCGGCGGTGCGCGGCATGCTGCCCAAGGGGCCGCTCGGACGCCAGATGCTGCGTAAGTTGAAGGTCTTTGCGGGCGCATCCCATGAGCACGCGGCGCAACAGCCCAAGCCGCTCGAATTGAGAAAGGTATAAGGAAGCAATATGGCCGAAGCTAAGCATTACGGGACGGGACGGCGCAAGTCTGCCAATGCGCGCGTCTACTTGAGCCGTGGAAAGGGCGCGTTTTTGGTCAATAACCGGCCCGTCGATGAGTATTTCGGGCGCGAGACCTCGCGGACGCTGGTGCGTCAGCCCTTCGCGGTCACCGAGACCGAGAACCAGTTCGACGTGAAGGTGAACGTACGCGGCGGCGGCCCGAGCGGCCAGGCCGGTGCCGTGCTCCATGGCATCTCGCGCGCCCTGCTCGCCTATGACGAGTCGCTCCGGTCCACCCTGCGCCGCGCGGGCTTCCTCACGCGCGATGCGCGCGAAGTCGAGCGCAAGAAGGTGGGTCTCCATAAGGCCCGCAAGCGTCCCCAGTACTCGAAGCGCTAAGGACGTCCCTCTTGGGGGATCGTCTAGTGGTAGGACAGCGGACTCTGACTCCGTTAACCGAGGTTCGAATCCTCGTCCCCCAGCCAATCTCGTGAAGGGCCCGGGCAGCCGCCCAGGCCCTTTTTCTTTGCGAGGGGCATTGGGCCGAAGGGGCGGACCCCCGCGTGTCGCGCGACACGCGGACATGAGGGTCGGGAAGCCGCATTGATGCCGCGCCCGCGGCTTGCGCCTCGCCATGATCGCCTCCGCAGCACCCCCGCCATCCCGAAGACGAATACCCGACCAGCGCTCAGGACGTCACCGGATCGTTCGGGATAATCATCGAAGCGCTTGCGATCGCCTGAAGGATCGGCTCGAGGTCCGGACGGCGTGGCCGAAGCGGCTCGCTGTCCCTTCGGTCTCCCCGTCCCGGCGGGGTGCATCGCGATCACGGCCGCAAGCCCGCGCCGTTCTCGCGGAACCGCCATCCTCGGCCGTCCTTCCCGCGGGGGTTCTGCGGGTGTTCCCGACTCGACCACCGAAGTGCGATCGCAGGCGCGGCCTCTCATGACCTCATGCCCGTTCGGCGTGCGCGGGCTCCCGCGGGTTGCCGCGGCCTTCGGTCTACGGGCCCATCGTGAGGTGGCGGCTTCCGGCCAGGGCCTGCACAAGCAAGGCCTCCAACTCGTTCTCGGCGGCCTGAAGCTGCATCAACGCGGCCACGCCGGTCTGCGAGCCCTCGGCGTACGCGCGCATGGACGCCATCATGAGCTGGTGGATGCGGGCATGCAGGGCCGCGAGCGCGCCCGGGGGGAGCGCCTGTAATTCCTGATGGAGGGGGCATGCGTCGGTCGCAAGTTCGGTTGCGGCGATCGGGCCCTGGTCCAGCCGCAGGGTCTCGATGACCGCTCGGACCCGTTTCTTGTGGTGGGCGCGGGCCAGCCAGGCGGCGGTGTCCGCCGCGGCGCCGCTCGCGGCGCGGGTCCAGAGATCGGGGACCTGCCAGTTCCCAAGCCAAGGGGCGATGGCGTCCAAGGGGATGGGCGGACTTATGGCATAGCCCTGCGCGTACTGGCAGCCGAGATCGCCCAGGAGCAAACCTTGTTCCGGCTGCTCGACACCTTCGGCGACCGTCGTCAGATGCAGAACGCGGGCGGCTGCCAATATGCCGCTCACGACCGCGAAATCGCGCGGATCCTCACCCATGTCGGCGACGAAGGTCTTGTCGATCTTCAGGATGTCGCAGGGCAATCTCTGGAGATAGTTGAGTGAGGCGTAGCCTGTGCCGAAATCGTCCAGGGCGATGGCGATGCCAAGCGCGCGGCACTCGGTCAGGACGGTACCCGCCCGCGCAAGGTCGGACAGCTCGCTCGTCTCGGTGAGCTCGATTTCGAGGTAGCGGGCGATGTCGGCGCCACCTTTCATGGCCGATCGGATGTCTTTCAGAAAATCCGGATGCAGGAGGTGGCGGCTGTGGATATTGACCGCGACCGGCACACGGATTCCCTGGTCGGCGAGACGGCGGATCGCCTGGCAGGCGCGCTCCACCACGAAAAGATCGAGCCGGCGCATGAGCTCCGCGTCCTGCTCGACCACCGGGAAGTATTCGCCCGGGGCCCAGAGCTTCCCGTCGGGTCTCGGCCAGCGCAACAGGGCCTCGAGGCTCCGCAGGCGGCCGGTGGCGATCTCAATCTGGGGCTGGAAGTGGAGCGTGAGGACGCCATCACGCAAGGCGGTGGCGAACTCATATTGGAGCTTGTGCTGATTCAGCAGCCGTTCCTCGAGGGCGGGCGTGAAGAAGCGCTGCACGTTCTTGCCGAGGCGCTTGGCCTCATACAAGGCGAGGTCGGCGCGCCTTATGAGGTCATCCGCCTGATTTCCATCGGTCGGGAACAGGCTCACCCCCAAGCTTGCCGCGATGGTCAGCTGTTCGTGCCCGACGGCGACGAATGGGCCCTCGAGGGCGCGGCGCATCGCGTCCAGCGTGGACGTCACGTCGGCGGGGCTTGCGATCGGCGACAAGAGGAGCCCGAATTCGTCGCCCCCCAGTCGCGCCGCGGTCGTGCCCGGAGGGAGGGTGGCGCGGATGCGCTCGGCGATGCGCCGTAAGAGCTCATCCCCGACGACGTGGCCGAATTGGTCGTTGATGCCCTTGAACCCATCCAGATCCAGGATGGCGATCGCGAAGCCTCCTTGCCGTTGCGGGGGCCTCGCCAGGGCCTCTTCGAGTTTCTGGCGGAAGAGCGCCCGATTATCGAGCCCCGTCAAGGCGTCATGCCGTGCCTGGTGGATGAGCTGCTGCTCGCGCTCGGTGTCCTCGAGCGAGAACGCGAGATCCCGGGCCAGGCCTTCGAGGAGGCTCACAAGCGGCGGGGAAAAGAGGTTCAGCTGCTCGGAACCGAGGGCCAGGATCGCCACGACCCCCTTCTTCGTGCGGATCGGGAGCGCGGCCGCGGATTTGGTGCCGGCGGCGTCATGCATGGCGCGCCACGGGGTAAAGCGGGTGTCGTGGGCGAGGTCGTCGGTGATCTCTATGTGTCCGCTCCGCACGGCGCGGCCGGCCGTGCCCTGGCCCTCGGGGCGGTTGGGGTCGGCCGTGAACTCGCAGCGGTGCCAGTCGATCCCGAGGGGGCGCTTCTCGCTGAAGGCGACCACGCGTATATCGCCCGAGGATTCGACGCGACCGATCCAGGCGAAGAGCAGCCCGGTGTAGGCGATGATGATGCGGCAGGTCTCGGCGAACAGCCGGTCGGGGTCCGGGTGGCGGACGATGAACTGGTTCAGTTCGCTCAACGCCAGGTAGAAATCGCGCTGCTGTTCGGCGAACAGGCGCTCCTTGTGGATCTGGGTCTCGGCGCGCGTCTGCACCGCCTCGGCGCGCGCAAGCTCCTGCCGGGACGATCGATAGTAGAAGGTCGCGCTCACCAGCAGGGCGAATATGAGTCCGAGCGGGATTTCGAGCCGGCGCGCGAAGATGTGGACCAGGTTTGTCATGGGCAGGCTCACGCCGGCCACGAGACCGTAATGCGCGGATTGATAGGCCCCGAGGCGCCAGCCCGCCAGTGTTCGTCCGGAGAATTCCCCGCGGTTTGCGCGGCTCGCCTGGCGCAGCGCCTGCATGAGGGCGCCTTGGCGGGGTTTGCTGTAGTTGGCGCGTGTCGGGTGGGGAAGCCGGTATTCGAGCATGCCTCCGTGGTCGACGATGAAGATGTGGAAGTGTGAGGGCAGTTTGCCGATGAGCCCGCGTAGCCGCGGCCATGCGGAGAGCGGACGCTCGAAGACCAGGGTATCGTGCGCCGCGAACGGCCGTGCAAAGAGCACGCGTTGACCCTCGGGTGTCGAAAGGGGCGGCGAGAAGCACAAATGGTGGCGCAGCAGGCAGAGGGAGGTCACCGAGGGGATCGCGCGCCGCAGGTCCACCGTCGTGACGCCGAGCGGCTGGGCGGCGATCAGGATATGGTCACGGGCATCGAGGATCGCCGCATCGACGTCCCGGGGGTGATCGGCCACATAATGGCGCAGCAGGCGAACGCGCGCCTGGGGAGGCGCCCGGCGTAAGGCCGTCCTTAGGCGCCGCATCTCGTCGGCTATATGGGTGAGATAGGACCCCTCGATGCGACCGATGGCCGAGGCCATGATGGCGAGCCTGTGGCGGGTGGCCCACTCGAGGCCGCGCCACGACGCGATGACGAAGGCGAACGTCGTGATCAGGATGCCCAACACGAAAAACGCCCACAGGCGACTGACCGCGTGGGGCGCCGTGTCGGTGGGGGGAGCGGGGGCGCTCACGGCTCGCCTTTCGCATCCCCGGTGGGCTGCGATGGCGCGGCTGCGCCGCGAGGTCCGCATGAGCCTCGGCCTGTCCTCGCCGCTCCAGGCGTGCGGGCCTCGTTCTTTGCGGATCCCCTGCGTGCCATCCGATCCCTCCACGGTCGCCCTCGATCCGAGCAAACTCTTCTGTATTGCTTTTGCCCAGGCCGCTTGCTATACCTGCTCAGCATAGACGCTCCAACGTCTAGTTGTTACCTAAAAACAAATACCCTGTTCAGTGAGGAGGCAATTCCAAGATGAAGCGCAAGGTGCTGACGGCTGCGGTGAGCGCGGCCCTGGTCGTGTTGCCAGTGGTCGCCATGGCCGGTGTCAAAATCGGTGGTATGGCGCAGGGGGAAATCGGTTACTGGAAGGACTCGAGCAATGGCGTGGTGCAAAGCCAGGGCACCAACATGCTCGACAACGGTCGGGGCCGCCTGTGGGTGGAGGCCAGCCAGAAGCTGGGCTATGGCCTGACCGGCATGGCCTATTACATGATGAAGGTCAACACCATGGGGCAGAGCGGCTTCGACACCTCGCCCTATGCGCCGCCCGGTACTGACGCGGGCGAGAAATACGTCGGCCTGAAGGGCGGCTTTGGCTCCATCGAGCTCGGCAACATCGCGAGCCCCTACAAGTACACGGGCGGCGTCATGTGGGATGCCTTCGTCACCACCGATCTGCAGGCGCGCGGCAACGGCGGCATGGCCGCGGGCGTGTTCGGCCAGAACGGCTTCATGACGAACTCCATCCTCTACCTGTCCCCGGACTTCGCGGGCTTCCACGTGGCCTTCGCCTATAGCCCCGAGAACGCGGGCGTGAACGGCAGCAATGGCGCAAATACGCTTACGGCCCAGCACGGCGACTATGCCGCCGCCCTGCACTGGAAGGCCATGGGCTGGAGCGTGTTCGTGGCCCGCGACCATGCCGGGGCGCCCGCTGGCGCGCAGACCTATAAGCCCTACGCCACGCCGGTGGGTGTCGGGGATGGTTTGCAGTATGCAACTCCGGCGGGGAGCGCCGGTGCCGGTGCCGGTGCCGCCCAGAACAACACCAAGGTCGGCGTGAAGTACAACTTCGGTCCGGTGGCGGTCATGGGTCAGGTGGAGAACCTCCAGACCTCCGGCGAGGCCAACCCGACCCGCGATGTCTTCCTGGGCGTCGATGGCGCGGTCGGGCATTGGGAGCCTGTGGTGCAGTTGGGCGATACCACCGACAAGTACTACGCGGGCGCCGACATCAAGGTGACCTACGTGGCAGTCGGGGCCTTCTATAACTTCAAGAAGGGCTTCAGCCTCTACGGCGGCTACCGCCAGACGCACATCACGGGCGTCAATGCCGCTGTGACGGCCGCCAACGCCAGCAACGGCACCCAGAGCGTGTTCTCGATCGGCATGCGCAAGGTGTTCTAAGTCGTATTTTGCAAGACGCGACACGACGGGGCCTTCGGGCCCCGTTTTTTTTGGGGCTCTGCTACAATGGCGGCGCTCAAAGACGGGGGTTGTCATGGTCAAGGTCGGGATAATCGGCGGCACGGGCTACACGGGTTCGGAGCTCCTGCGGCTCCTCGTCCGCCACCCGCGCGTGACCGTGGCGGCGATCACCTCGCGCGCCGAGGCGGGCCACAGTGTGGCGAGCCTCTTCCCGAGCCTGCGCGGCCGCTGTGACCTCGTGTTTTCCGATCCCGAGGGCGAAGGGGTCTTTGCGGATTGCGATGTGGTGATGAGCGCGACCCCAAACGGCATCGCCATGACCCACGCCCCGCGGTTGCTCGCCCGGGGCCTGCGCCTGATCGATATCGCCGCCGACTTCCGGATCCGGGATGTCGCGCTCTGGGAGCAGTGGTACGGGATGAAGCACGCCTGTCCGGAGCTTGTCGCCGAGGCCGTGTACGGTCTGCCGGAACAAAACCGCGAGGCGATCGCTAAGGCGCGGCTCGTCGCCAACCCCGGGTGTTACCCGACGGCCGTGCAGCTGGGCTTCCTGCCGCTCGTCGAGAACGGTCTCGCGGAGCCCTCGTCGCTCATGGCCTCGGCGGTCTCCGGCACGAGCGGGGCCGGGCGCGCCGCCCATGTCCCCATGCTGCTTTCCGAGGCCTCCGAGTCGGTGAGGGCCTATGCCGTGGGCGGCCATCGTCACCAGCCCGAGATCGCCCAGGGGCTTAGCCGGGCCGCAGGCCGGCCTGTCGAGTTCGTGTTCGTGCCGCACGTGGTGCCCATGATCCGCGGTATCCATGCGACGCTCTACGCGCGGCTCACCGATCCGTCGGTCGATCTCCAGGCGCTCTACGAGGCGCGCTATCGCGACGAGCCGTTCGTCGACGTCCTGCCGGCCGGCGGACATCCGGACACCCGTACGGTGCGCGGCACCAACCTCTGCCGTATCGCGATTCACAGGCCCAAGGGCACGGACAAGGTGGTCATCTTGAGCACCATCGACAACCTCACGAAGGGCGCGAGCGGACAGGCGGTGCAGAACCTGAATCTCATGTGCGGCTTCGATGAGACGGAGGGTCTCTGCGACATCGCGCTCTTCCCTTGACCGTTGTCGCGCCCGAGTCACCCGCTATACTCCCCAAAGTTTCTGCGGAGGTGTCGTGGTAAATCATACCGGTGATCTCGTTGTAAGGCGGCGCGTCTCGCCTGTCGTGCGCTATGGATGGATTGCCGCCGGCGTCGTGTCGGCGGTGCTGGGCGGAGCCGCGCTCTTTTGGCGAGGCGAGGCGATGGCCGGCTTCTATGCCGGTCGTGCCGCCCATGATCAGGCCGTGGCGCGTGAGCGGATTGCGCGTCTACACCAAAAAGTAAGGAAGCTTTCCGCGGAGCTTGCGATGAGTAAGCGCATGCTCCAGGCCGGCAATGTCGCCTACGCGTCGTTGTCGGCGGCCTTGAAGAAGAGTGACGAGCAGCTCATGCACCTGAAGGAGCGGCTGGGTTTTTACAAGACCGTCCTCGGCGCGTCGAAGCACGCCAAGGGGGTGGCCATCCAGCGCTTCCGGGTCATCCACGAGGCGCAGGGGTGGCGCTATCACCTGCTCCTGGTGCAGCCGTTTGCGTCCAATCGCTGGACTTATGCCCAGGTGCGCCTGACCGTTCAGGGCAAAAGTCTCCGCCATTCGTCGGGCGCGCCCGTGGCAAGTCTTGTTGACACGCCGCAGGCCGTGCACTTTAAATACTTTGATGAGGTTCGGGGGCGACTCGCGCTCCCCGCAGACATCATTCCGCAAAGGGTAGTGGTGCAGCTGACCTCGGGTGGCCATGTCGTTACGCAGAGCTACCCATGGCCGGTCTCCACGCCCCCGGCCCCCCGCTAGTGAGGATACGCGATATGTTGGACAAAATGGGAAAGAAGTCGGCAGAGAAGCCGTGCAACACCATAGACACGCTGATCGGCGAACAGACCCAGATCACGGGGAACCTCGTGTTCTCGGGTGGACTGCGCATCGACGGCAAGGTTCATGGCGACATTACCGCGCAAGGCGATGGAAGCACCCTGATCCTGAGCGAGCGCGGCGAGGTGGTCGGCAACATTCGTGTTCCCCACCTCATCATCAATGGCACGATCAAGGGCAACGTCTATTCGTCGGAATGCGTGGAGCTGCAGGCCAAGGCGGAGATCACGGGCGACATGAGCTACAAGAGCCTGGAGATGGCCCTGGGCGCGACCGTGAACGGCGGGCTGATCCATGAGGCCGAGAAGAACGCGCCGAAGCTGAAGGCCATAGGCGGTTCCGATCCCATCATATCCTAGCGTTATTTGACCGCATGGCGCTTGCGGGCGGATAATGCCGCCCAGGGAAATCGCGAGGATTTATGAGCATGAATGAAGCCGTTGCCACCGAGATGCCGAGCCCCTTGAACTTCACCGACAGTGCGGCGCAGAAGGTCAAGGAGTTGATCGCCGAGGAGAACAATCCGGCCTTGATGTTGCGGGTGTTCGTCTCGGGCGGGGGCTGCTCGGGTTTCCAGTACGGGTTTACCTTTGACGAGAACGCGAACGAGGATGACGCTCGCATCGACAAAGAGGGCGTGACCTTGCTCGTCGATCCCATGAGCTTCCAGTATCTGGCCGGGGCCGAGATCGATTACCAGGAGGGCCTCGATGGCGCGCAGTTCGTCATCAAGAACCCGCAAGCCAAGAGCACCTGCGGGTGCGGGTCCTCGTTTTCGGTCTGACGCGTCCCCGGATTCGGAGCCGTCGGTCCGCGAAAGCCCCTCCCGGTGAGGGGCTTTCGCGTTTTTGGGGGCGCGGTCAAGCCGGATAGATGGCGCCCAGTATCACGGGGCGACGGGCGCCGGTGACCGACGGCAGGTTGCCCGGGCGCCCGGACAGGGTCTCGCGCGCAAGCCACGCGAAGGCGGCGGGCTCCACGAGCTGCGGGTCGAGCCCCAGGCGCGCGGTGGTGTGGACGGGGACCGCCAGGCGCTCGGCGATCGCCGCCACGAGCACCGGATTGGCGGTCCCGCCGCCGCAGAGGAAGACCTCTTCGGGATGCAGCGGTATCAGGGCCTCGGCGATCGTTTCGGCGGTGAGACACACCAGGGTCGCCTGGACAGAGGCGATGTCGAGGTCGCGGCCGAAGCGTTGCAGGCGCGCGGCGAGCCACCCTGGCGTGAAATGCTCGCGACCCGTGCTCTTGGGGGGCGGCGCCGCGAAATAGGGGTCGTCTTTCAGGAGCGCGAGCAATTCCGGATCCATGCGCCCGCGCGCCGCAAGGCGCCCGTCTGTGTCCTGGGGTTCGCCCGTGTGTTGCCGGGCCCATGCGTCGAGCAAGGCGTTGCCGGGGCCCGTGTCGAAGCCCTGCACCACGGCCTTCGTGGCGGCGCCCGGTATCACCGTGATGTTCGCGATTCCGCCGATGTTCACGATGGCGCGCGTCTGGGTCGCGTGGCCGAACAGCCATTGGTGGAAGGCCGGTACGAGCGGGGCGCCCTGACCGCCGGCCGCCATGTCCCGTCGCCGGAAGTCCGAGACCGTCGCGATGCCGGTGCGCTCGGCTACGCGCGCCGGGTCGCCGATCTGCAAGGTGAAGGCGTGCGGCCCCGAGGGTCTATGCCGTATCGTCTGGCCATGCGAGCCGATGGCCGCCACGTCCGCGCGGGCCAGGCCCGCGGCCCGGCGGGCCGCGGTGCTCGCGGTCGCGAAGATCTCGGCAAGCTCCCCCTCGAGGGCGCCCAGGCGATCGATCTCGTCCGCGCCCGGGACCATGAGCGCGAGCAGGCGTCGTCTCAGGGCTTCGGGGTAGGGTTCGTAATAGTGCGCGGCGAGCATGACCGAGGGCGTTTTCTCCGCGAAGTGGACGCACACCGCATCGACTCCGTCTGCGCTCGTGCCCGACATGAGCCCGATATAGTGGTGCGGCATGACCCTCCTCCTGCCCGGTCCGGCTGCTATGGTACCCTTGGCGCTGCTGAAGGAGGTAGTCGTCGTGAAGGCAGCCATGGAAAACGCCCTCTCCGTCATCCGCGCGGGTACGGCCGATATCATTTCCGAGAACGAGTTGCGTGAAAAGCTCTCGCTCGGCCGGCCACTGCGCATCAAGGCCGGCTTCGATCCGACCGCCCCGGACCTCCATCTGGGTCACACGGTGCTCTTGCGCAAGCTGCGCCAGTTCCAGGACCTCGGGCATACGGTTTTGTTTTTGATCGGGGATTTCACCGGCCGCATCGGTGACCCCACGGGCAAGAACACGACCCGCCCCCCGCTGTCCGCCGAGGATGTGGCGCGCAACGCCGAGAGCTACGAGCGCCAGGTGTTCAAGATCCTGGACCCGTCCCGCACCGAGGTCGTCTTCAACTCGCAGTGGATGGAGGGGCTGGGGGCCTACGATTTCGTGCGGCTCGCCTCGCATTACACGGTCGCCCGCCTTCTCGAGCGCGACGACTTCGCGAAGCGCTATGCCGATCACCAGCCGATCGCCGTCCACGAGTTCCTCTACCCCCTGGTTCAGGGTTACGACTCGGTGGCCCTGCGCGCCGATGTCGAGCTGGGCGGCACCGATCAGCGCTTCAATCTGCTCGTGGGGCGCGAGCTGCAGCGCGCCTACGGTCAGCCCCCCCAGGTGGTCATTACCTTGCCCATACTGGAGGGTGTCGACGGCGTTCAGAAGATGTCTAAATCGCTCGGCAATGCGATCGGCGTCTCCGATGCCCCAAACGACATGTTCGGCAAGAAGATC
>JAKAXT010000150.1 GCA_021816425.1 Pseudomonadota bacterium
AGTTGTTTGTGACGCCCACCGACCGGAGATAGGCCTGGATGACGGGGATCGGCGGAAGCATGCGATTGACGCCGCGGATCATCATGCGCCAATGGACGTAAGGGGCCGATATGGCCCCGGGGATGTGACCGGCGGCATAGGCCTTGGGCGAGCGCAGATCCAGGATCACGAGCCGTTTGTCGTGCCCATGGGTCTTCAGCCAGTGCGGGCTCACTATGGGGCCCGGCAGGGCCGCCATCGCGGTCCCCGAGATCGCGCTTATGCACAGCGCCGCCAACACTTTACGGTGCAGCCTGGATATTTTGAGCCCCATGATATTCGTCCCCCCCGGGGTGGTTCCGGATATGGTTGTCGTGGCAGGTTGGTAGCAAGAGCCGGACCACCGCGGGATACCCTTGAATTTCTGCCGATTTTTGGAGAAATGTCGGCGGATCGCGTCACCAGCGTGGTGACTGCGGTCACCAAATTGGTGATAAACGGGATTCGCGGGGTCGTGGGCCCGCGCGGCATGAGCGATGTCGTTCGCGGAGGCGCCTCTGCGCGACGGGCCGGTCTCCCGGCATGGCCGACACCAGGGGCGATCGGGGCGTTGCATGACCCCGCTCCATGCCGGAGACGCGAGCCCTCCGGCGCTTCATATCTCGCTTCGCGCCACCGGACGCGTGTGCGCGAGACGGCGTCGGCCGCGCCAGGGAGCGTGGGCCGGACGGCGATTATCGGGGAATCCCCTCCGGGCCCCGTCCCGGCCTCGAGGCCCGACGACGGCGACATGCGCGCCGAACACGCAAGTCCCGAGCGGTATCGCAGACCGGGCGCCAAGCCCGCGCAGGGCGCGATTTTCGGGCGACCCGAATCGCGGCCACTTGATGGCAGCCGACCGCCATGGAGAGTAGCCGTCCGCGTCCTGGCCGGGACCGCGGAGGGCCAGGCGGGAGCCGCGCGCGTGGCGCCGCGCCCAAACCATATCCGCAGGATGCGGGACGGGCGTCCGTCGCCGCCGGCGCATGGCGGGCCGCCCCCGGCGTCCCCCTTTGTTCGCGACGCGGACCCAAGCCGTGGGCCTCGGTCTCGATCTCGCACCCCGGGGCCGGCGTGCGGATCGATTCACGCGCATCGCGGCGCGCCCGGCGGTGATTGCGGCCGGTCCGGTCGAGGGGCCGCAAGCGCGAACCCGCGGGGGCTTCGCGATGTCGGGCGGCGGCCTTTGGCGCTATGATCGCGGTTTTTTGGGGACCGGCATGGACTTCAAGCAGAACCTCCCCGTGGCGGGCGCCACGGTCCTGGTGCTGGTCGGCATGGCCGCCAATAGTCTTCTGGCGCGGGCCGCGCTCGCCGGCCATCTGATCGGGCCCGCGCTCTTTACGCTCCTGCGGCTTGCCGGCGGCGCGGCCCTGCTTGCGGTCTTGTCGGCGATGCGTCGGGTTCCGCTCAGGCGCCCGCAGGCGAATGTGTTGTGGCTGTTCCTCTACGCCGCCGCGTTCTCCTACACCTATGTCGTGCTGGGCGCCGCCATGGGTGCCCTGCTGCTTTTTTTCGCGGTGCAACTCACGATGTTCGTGGGGGCCGTGATCGCCGGCGAGCGGCCGACGGCAACTCACGTGCTGGGCGGCCTCCTCGCGCTCGCCGGGCTCTATATCCTGGTGGCCTTGCAACTCCATCGCCCGGCGCCCTGGGCGGTCGTCGGCATGCTTGCGGCAGGCCTCGGCTGGGGCCTCTATTCCCTGGGCGGGCGCGGCGTGCGCGATCCTCTCGCGCACACCACGGCCAATTTCCTCTTTGCCGCCTTACTGGGGGTCGGTCTGGCGCTCCTGCATCTCGGTTGGCCGGTCGGGCCGCGGTCCACGCCGCGCGAGGCGGGCCTCCTCGAGGCGCTGGTCTCGGGGGCCGTGACCTCGGCGCCGGTCTACCTGCTCTGGTACGCCCTTCTGCCCCGACTGCGCGCCGCGTTCGCGGCCACGGTGCAGCTCGCGGTACCGGTGATCGTCGCCGTGGGAGGCTGGGCGTTCCTGGGAGAACCGATAACCACGCGACTTGCCATCGCCGGCGCCCTGGTCCTGGCGGGCATCGGCCTTACGATGCGCCGGACCGGACGCCCGAGGCGCGTCCTCGACTCGGGCCCCGAAACCCGCTGACATCGCCCGACCACGTCATCCCATGCCCGACGACCACGGCCCCATCGCCGCAAGGTTCGCCGCGACCTAAACGACCCGGTTGTCGCCCCCAGCGGCCCGTCGCCGCGGTCAGGGCCCGCCACAGGGCGTTGCGGCCCGCGTGAGCGCGCCGCCGGGCCGCGGGCCCGGGAATCAAGACCCCGGAAGACGCCGCCATCGGCTGTGTTTCGCAACGACTTCGCGGTGACCGTGCCCGAAGACAGTGCGGCCGCCGGCCCGAAGCGCCGCTCAGGACCTCTCTCACGGGCAACCCCCATGGCGCCACCGGCATCACCGATCGCACGCCACGGGCAAGTCCTCGCCTCCCCCCACGATCGCGCCCTGAGCCGCCCGGCGCACACACGGGATCCGGTCTTCGGGCCCTCATGCCGCGAGCCGCGGGACCGGGGGCCAGACTCCCGACGATCGCCAGGCCACGGTCGACGTTCAGCCGGCCTGGGTAAAGGACCCGAATGCGGTGTAAGATCGGGTCACGGCACGCGACTCGACACGAGACCCCTCACCTTGCGGGGGGACGGCCATGCCCACGCGGCCAGGAAGGCCCCGGGGTATCGCCCTAACGACACCAAGGGCCGATATCGAGGCCGGGGGTGAAAGGGCGCGCCGCATCATGCTGTCTGGCGACAGCGTTGTCATCACCACTAGCACTCGTTGAAGGAGTTTCTGATGAAGATAGCGACCTATGCACTGCACACCGCCATGGCCCTGGTGGCGACCGTGGCCCTCACGACGGCCCAGGCCAGCATGAAGAACGCCTGCGGCTCCCACGGACAGACGATGAAGAAATCCGGCTGCGGCTCCCAAGGCGGCACCATGAAGAGCTCCTACAACACCAAAAAAGGCAAGATGAAGAACGCCTGCGGCTCCTGAGGTCGCCACCGGCGCCCGGGGTCGCACGGGGCCCGGGTCACACCCCCCCTCGCCCGCGCCCTTCGCGGCGGGCGGGGGCTTTCGCTGGTTCGAGCGGGGCCTTCCTGCGCGCGGCCCTCGAGCGGCGCGCCGCGCGGTGGTGGCTCGCGCTGTTCGCCTTCAATCCCGCCATGCCGGCGTGGGCCTGGCCGACCACGGCCTTCCTGAGCCACTACTGG
>JAKAXT010000151.1 GCA_021816425.1 Pseudomonadota bacterium
CGAGGTCGAAGTTGATGTTGCGGCCTTGGGTCGCGAGGCTCGCGAACGTCATGCGCAGGGCATCGGTCCCGTAGGGCGGGATGCCTTGGGGGTATTCGCGTTCGGTGGCCCTGCGGATCTCCTCGGCCCGGCCAGGTTGCATGAGCCCGCTCGTGCGTTTGGCGATGAGGTCCGGGAGGCTGATCCCGTCTATGAGGTCGATCGGGTCGACGACGTTGCCCCGTGATTTCGACATCTTCTGGCCCTTGGCGTCCAGCACGAGGCCGTGGATGTAGACCTCCCGAAACGGGACCTCGCCCGTGAACTTGAGGCCCATCATGATCATCCGCGCCACCCAGAAGAAGATGATGTCGAATCCGGTCACGAGGACTTGCGTGGGGTAGAAGTGCGCCATGGCATCGCTCTTGTCCGGCCAGCCGAGCGTCGAGAAGGGCCAAAGCGCCGAGGAGAACCAGGTGTCGAGGACATCGGGGTCCTGGGAGAGGGCGATATCGGCGGAGAGCCCATGACGTGCCCGCGCCTTGTCTTCGCTTTGCCCGACGTAGACCCGTCCTGCGGCGTCATACCAGGCGGGGATGCGGTGGCCCCACCAGATCTGGCGCGATATGCACCAGTCCTTGATGTTGCGCATCCATTCGTAATACGTCTTGTCCCAGTTTTCCGGCACGAATCGGATACGGCCTTCCTCGACCGCCGCGAGCGCGGGTGCGGCGAGATCCGCCGTGCGCACATACCATTGATCGGTCAACCACGGTTCGATCACAGCCCCGGTCCGTTCGCCCCGCGGAATCTTGAGCCTGTGGGTCTCGGTGCGCTCGAGGAGCCCTTCGGTCTCGAGGTCCGCAAGGACCCGTGCGCGCGCCTCCTCGCGACTCAAGCCGTGATAGCGCGAGCCCGGCAGCTCGATATGAGCGGTCTTGTCCAGGATATTGGTGAGCGCAAGTCCGTGGCGCTGACCGACCTCGTAGTCATTGAAGTCGTGCGCCGGCGTGATCTTGACGCAACCCGACCCGAAGGACGGATCGACGTACTCGTCGGCTATGATGGGGATCTCCCGTCCGGCCAGAGGCAGCACCGCGGTCTTTCCGATCAGATGCCGGTAGCGCGGATCCTCGGGGTGCACCGCGACCGCCTCGTCGCCGAGCAGGGTTTCGGGGCGGGTCGTGGCGACGATCAGGTGGCCGCCGGAGGGTAGCGGGTAACGGATGTGCCAGAGGTGGCCGTCTTCTTCTTCGCTCGTGACCTCGAGATCGGAGACTGCGGTCTGGAGCGTGGGATCCCAGTTCACGAGCCGCTTGCCCCGGTAGATGAGGCCCTCGTCGTAGAGACGCACGAACACCTCGCCCACGGCGCGCGAGAGGCCTTCGTCCAGCGTGAAGCGTTCGCGGGACCAGTCGACCGAAGCGCCCATGCGCCGGAGCTGTTCGCTGATGCGCCCGCCCGAACGGGCCTTCCATTCCCAGACCGCCTGCAAAAACCGCTCGCGCCCGAGCGCCACGCGGCTCTCGCCCGCGGCCTCCAGCTGCCTTTCGACGACCATCTGGGTGGCGATGCCGGCATGGTCGGTGCCCGGCTGCCAGAGCGTGTTGTCGCCGCGCATCCTATGGTAGCGCGTGAGCGCGTCCATGATGGTGTCCTGGAAAGCGTGCCCCATGTGCAGGCTGCCCGTCACATTGGGGGGCGGGATCACGATGCAATACCCAGGTCCCTGCCCGGATGGCGCAAAGAGGCCGCTCGCCTCCCATTGTGCGTAAATGGTCTTTTCGATCTCCCCCGGCTCATAGCTCTTGGCCAGGGTCTGCGCGGATTCAGTCATTGTTATGTCAGGCCGATTCTTGGAGGGCTTCAGTCAGGGCGCGTTCGAGGGCCGCCATCATAGCAGGGTCGAGCGCACGGTTCCCAGCCGCTCGCCACAGGGCATCGACCCGCCGCGCGATGGCGGTGGCGCGGATCTGAGCGCTCAAGGCCTCGCCCTTGGTCGTCTCGAACATGTCGAGGGGGGCGTCCTTCGCGGGGCGCGCCACGACCGTGCTCAAGGTCGGGAGGGGGGCGCCGACCGCGCGTGGGCGCCCCTCGGGGCGCGTCGGGCTTGCGATCGCCGTCGTGAGGACCGGGATGCCGTCGTCGCCCACCTGCATGTCGTTTTGCAGATCGGCGGCGAGCGCACGCAAGCCGGCCAGGATGTCCGGCAGTGATTCGCGCGATTCGCGGCTCACGGGAGGTTGTGAACGGCGGGCTCCAGGCCCTGCCGCCGGTAGTGACGGAAGCGCGCCCGCGAGCGCTCCTTCTCGGCATCAGCGCCGCCCACGGGCTCGAGGACGCGCGCAAAGCCCGCGACCGAAAGCGGCGGGTCGGCCATCAACGGCACCAGGACGTCCCCGTCCTCCGGGAGCCGCGCGCCTATGAGCACGGGTTCTTCCCCCGCGTCCTGCGGGCCGTGGGGAATGAAGCTCGTGTCGGAGAAGGTCCATAGCCTTTCGTCCCAGGTGCCGATCTCGTCTTCCGGCACCCAAAGGAAGACGCGGTGCCCACGCTTGTAGGCGGTCTCCACGAGCCTCAGGGCAAGCCCGTCGCGCACCGCATCCTCGCCACCGAGGTAGAAGTCGACACGGGTCATGCGGGTTTCGCGCGCCTCCTCAGAAATTCCACGAGCAGGGGAATCGGCCGTCCGGTCGCCCCCTTCTCCTTGCCGCCCTTGTAGGCGATGCCGGCGATGTCGAGGTGCGCCCAGGGGTATTTTTCGGCAAAGCGCGAGAGGAAGCAGGCCGCCGTGATGGTGCCGGCCTCGCGGCCGCCGATGTTGGCCATGTCGGCGAAATTCGAGTCGAGCTGCTTTTGGTATTCCTCCCAGAGGGGGAGCGGCCAGACCCGGTCGACCACCGCCTGGCCCGCCTGCTCCAGTTCCCGGGTGAGGGCCTCGTCATTGCCCATCAGGCCGCCCGCCTGCCCCCCGAGGGCGATGACGCAGGCGCCGGTCAGTGTCGCGACATCGATGACGGCGGCCGGCTTGAAGCGCTCCGTGTAGGTGAGCGCGTCGCAGAGGATGAGGCGGCCCTCGGCGTCGGTGTTCAGGATCTCGATGGTCTGGCCCGACAGGCTCGTCACGACGTCACCCGGCTTGATCGCGCTGCCGCCCGGGAGATTCTCGGTGGTGGGGATGACGCCGACCAGGTTCATGGGCAGCTTCATGTCGGATGCCGCCTGGAGCACCCCGAGCACGGTCGCCGCCCCGCACATGT
>JAKAXT010000152.1 GCA_021816425.1 Pseudomonadota bacterium
CGCGTGCGGATGCGCGAACCCAGCGGGATCAGCTCCTCGCGCCTCAGCTTCTCCTGGAGCCGGCCGTCGCCTGCGAGCACGACGCAGAGGAGCGACTGGGAGTCGAAACGGGCGCTTGCCAGCAGACGCAGCTCGTTTAGGACCACGGGGCTCATCTCCTGGGCCTCGTCGCACAGCAACACCGAGCGACGGGTCGTGGAACCCAGATGATCGAGCCAGCGGGCACGCAGCGCCTTGAAGCCGCCCCAGCGATTACTCACCCGGATGGCGACGCCGAAGATGTCGCCGAGCTCGCGGTAGAAGTCCGATAGGTGGCTTTGCGGGTGATGGATGACGCCGACCGACAGATCCGCAAGACGCGCAAGGCGCTCGGCCAAGAGGCGCAGCACGACGCTCTTGCCGCAACCGGGGTCGCCCGAGATCAAGGCGAAGCCGCCCTCGCGCAGGTGCGCCTGCTCGATACGCCAGCAGAAGTTCTCGATCTTCGGCGACCGGTAGAGCGCCTCGGTCGGCACATCGGGGGAGAACGGGTCGAACTTGAGCCCATAGAGGGCGAGCAGCTTCGGATTCATGTCGGATCATCCTCGGGGTGGGAGTCGGGCAGATAGGCCGGCGGCAGCCCGCAGGCGGCGTAGTCGGCGATCATCTGCTTCAAGAGCGGGGCGACGCCGCCCTGCGGCGCGCGCGGCGCGTTCGTGATCGGCTCGAGCGTGCCCCGTCGCCGGTCGGCGTTGGCCTCCTTGTCGATCGGGCGCACGGGACTCAAGACCGCACCGGTCCGTGGATCGACGAGATCCACGCGGCTCAAGTCCCAGCGGGCATAGCGCAGATGGACATCGCTCAAGTGCCGGTAGCGCGTGGGGATCTCGAAGCGCCGGCCCGCGAGGCTTGCCGTCCCGTCGGAGCGGCGCTGGCGGCGCTTGACCTCGATGCAAAAGGCGGCGCGCAGCGCCTCGCTTCCCGGGCATGGGCGCCCCACATGGGGGCTTGCGAGATAGCGGGCAAGCGGCGTGGTGCCGATCTCGCGATGGAGCGTGCGCTGGTACTCCTGGGTGACCCAGGCGCAGGTGGCGACGTTCAGCTGATCGAGGGTGAGGTTCGCCTCCCCCTCGAGCATCGCCAGGAGGCGGCCCTCGACCCGCGACCAGAAGTTCTCTTGCTTGCCATTGACATGCGGCGATCTGGGAAGCGTGGGCACATGCAGGATGCCCAGCGCCTCCAGTCCCGCGGTGAACTCCCCGGCCATCATCGCCGCGCCCCGGTCGCTCATGAGGGACCGGGGCAAGCCCACCTTGGCGAGCGCCTGACAGAACCCATGCACGAGCTGCTCGGTGCCCTCCGCGGTGTACCACTGGGCATGACAGAGATAGCGCGAATGGTCGTCGATGAAGGCCACCAGGAGCGGCTTGGCCCAGGTCCCCTCCCGCGAGAGGACCTTGCGCGAGCCGTGATGGAAGTCGAGGTGCATGAGCTGCAGGGTGTAGGCGACTTCGTAGCTTCGGATCTCGCGTTCGGCGATCGGGGCGCCGGGGCCCAGGATCTCCAAGGCGGTGCGCCGCTTGGGGCGCTGGCGGATCAGCCCCTGCGCCTTCAGGTACCGCCGCACGCTCGCATACGAGGGACAGGGGGCGGGCGGATCGGCGGTGGTGAGGACCACGCGGAGGTTGTCGTGGTGCAGCTGGGCGGCCCAACCGGGGTGATCGGCATGCTGTGTCCGCAGGACCTCGGCCGCCTGTGGGCTGACGCTGGGGAATGCACCGATGTCGCGCCGGACCTGATTGCGCAAGACCGTCACCGGGTCTGGCGCCTTGCGGGCTGCGTAGTACCACCGCTGGATCGTGGAGAGGCCGAAGCGCACCGGGAGGCCCGTCAGCGGATGGCGCCAGGTGCGCTGGGCCAGGGCCGCCAGGACCTCCTGCAGATCCCCGGGTGCCGGCGGCGCGGCCAGCAAGGGCCCTATGACCGCAAAGCGCAGCCGCGCCCACCGGTCGCGCTTCAACACGCCGTCGTGGCCCTCCATCTCGCGTCTCCTCCCCGCCGGCGTCATGGCCGGATCGTCGAGTGCCGAGAGTAGAGAAGGGGTGGGGGGTCGTGCCACCGGCATCCTCTGCGGGGGATGCGTGGTCCCTCGGATTACGCGCCCATCGCGGAGGATCCCAAGGGACTGAAGAACACCAGGATCTGCGCCATGCGCTCCGCACAGGTCGGGCCCCCAAAGCGCGCCCACAGGCCCTCCGGCAGATCGTCGGAGGCCACGGGCGGCAGGAAGCGCCCGCGCGCCTTCCGCCAAAACGGGGTCGCCGGAAGCGCTTGGCGCCACCACGTCCGCCACCGCGCAAGCGTCCGCGCGGACACCGCGAGCCGATCGCAGACGGCGCGGGCGGTGAACCCCCTCGGGGGCGAGGCCAGCATCAGCGCCAGGGCCACATACACCCGGCGGCCGAGGAACCGCACCGAGGCCGGGGTCGTGCGTGTCTCACACCGCCCACAGGTAAAGCTCAATCGCCAGGCATACTCGGCCCGCACCGCCGCCGGACAGCCGCGTGGCTTGCGGGGGTAATCCGCGACATGCAAGGGCCCCGCGCAGTGGGGGCACCGGCCCCTACGGGCTTCGGCGGCGAGTTCGGCATCGATGCGGGAGAGGAAACGAAAAAACGCGGGGTCCTGCAATAAGCTATGGCACACTAGAGGGGTCTCCTTGGTCTCGAAACCGGAGACTCCCCCGAGGAGGCCTTGGCGATCAAGATCTCTGAGGGGGACTTCCCTTACGTCCCTCACGAAACCTGATCACCACACCCTCTGGGGCCATCAGATACAGTGGCCGTGCTCAGACGGCGAGTCCTACCGGGCCCGCGAGGCGCGGGAACGCGCCGAGCAGCGCGCCACGCGCAAGAAGAAGGGGTGGCGTCCATGACCGGCTAGGCCGTGCCTCGAAGCCCCAACCCGGCCTTCATCCGGGGCCCTCTCGTCCTGACCGTGGAGGGGACGCCCTTCGAGGCCTGGGCCTTCGCTCAGTTCCTGAAGCGTGCGACCTGGGATCACTACCGCAGACTCGCGGTCTCCGACAACGAGGCGTACGCCATGCAGTGCCAGGCCGAGCGCTTGCGCCTGGCGCTTGCCGAGCAGGGCTATGCGCCCCGGTGAGGGGAGGGCGCCACTGAGGAGTACACCGCGTCCTTGTGCCAAAAAAAGCGCAGTTTTACGTGATCGTCAACACAGAGGATTACGTGC
>JAKAXT010000069.1 GCA_021816425.1 Pseudomonadota bacterium
GATCTCCGTCTGCGCGCGGAGGGCCCGGCGGTGGAGCGCCTGCTCCATCGGCCGGGCCCGCGCGTCCGTCCCAAGAATCGTCCCCGCCCCCGGAAGCCCCGAGGCCCAAGCCGGCCTTGATCCTCATGCTGGCGGAGATTTCAGGCAAGAGCGCGCGGGCCCGCCCATCGCGCACCCGCGATGCGTCCCCGGATGCCGGTCGCGATTACTCTTAATACCAGACGTGAAGGACCGGCTCAGCCGGCGGCTTGCATGGGGATGGTGTGGCTGCTGCGCACGATGCGGTTGGACGCATCAACGTAGATCAGACGCGGCTTCATCTCGCGGACCTCGCGCTCCTCGTAAATACCGAAGGCGCAGATGATGATGAGGTCATCGACGCTCGCCTTGTGGGCTGCGGCGCCATTCACCGATATGAGGCCGGAGCCGGGCTCGCCGCGAATGGCGTAGGTGCTGAAGCGCTCGCCGTTGCGCACATTGAATACGTCGATGCGCTCGTACTCGCGAATGCCGGCCGCGTCCAGCAAAACGGCATCGATGGCGACCGACCCCTCATAGTCGATCTCGACCCGGGTCACGCGCACGCGATGCAACTTGGCATGAAGCAAGGTTCTCTGCATCTGGTCATTATCCGGTTTTCGGGCGGCGCTGCCAATGCCCACTGTCGGGCCGCCCTTACCTGCGGAACTCCCGGTTGTCGATGAGGCGCGTGCGGCCAAGGCGCGCCGCCGCCAGAATCACGAGATCGGCATCGGTCGCCTTTGGCACGGCGAGGTCCTCGGCGCATCGCACCGCGACGTAATCGGGCACGAATCCCGAGGCCTCCAGGCGCTCCGCGCAGGCGGCCTCGACATCAGCCAGGTCCGCGCCCGCGGCCGCCCGCTGCGCCCCCTCGGTCAAAACCTCGTAGAGCACAGGCGCGCGTACGCGCTCGGCGGGCGTAAGGTAGGCGTTGCGCGTGCTGAGGGCAAGCCCCGAGGCCTCGCGTACCGTGTCGACACCCACGATGGCGGTTGGAAGGCCCAGGTCCTCCACCATGCGCGTCACGATCCGCCACTGCTGGTAATCCTTCTTGCCCATGTAACAGGCCCGCGGCCGTACGAGGCCAAGCAGCCGCGCCACCACCGTCGTCACCCCCTCAAAATGCCCGGGCCGGTGACGACCGCACAACTCTTCCGAGAGCCCCGGCACCCGGACCTGGGTGTGCCGCTCCCGGCCACGGGGGTAGATCACGGCATCGGTCGGCAGGAACACGACATCCGCCGACGCCTGGGCGAGCCTGCGGCAATCCGCGTCCTCGGCCCGCGGATAGGCCGCGTAGTCCTCCTTCGGCCCGAACTGCAGGGGATTCACGTACACGCTCGCCACCACCATCTCGTGGGCCTCGCGGGCGCGGCGCACGAGCGCCATGTGGCCCTCGTGGAGGCCGCCCATGGTCGGGACGAAGCCTATGTCCTGCGGCCATTGGGCCCGCTGCGCGGCGAGCTCCGTAAGCGTCCGGACCGCAATCATCCGTCGTAACTCTCATCGGCCGTCGGGAAACTGCCATCCCGCACGGCCGCTATGTAGGCCTTGAACGCCGCCTCGATGCTCCCCTGACCGGCCACGAAATCGCGCACGAAGCGGGGACGACGCGCACCCAGGCCCAGGGCGTCATGCATGACCAGGACCTGCCCGTCGCACGATGCGCCCGCGCCTATGCCGATGGTGGGTACCGTCACCTTCGCCGTGATCTCGGCGGCAAGCGGCGCGGGCACCGCCTCCAGGATCAGAAGCGAGACGCCGGCCTCGGCCAGTTCCTTGGCTTCGGCGAGCAGGCGCGCGCCCTGGGCGCCGCGCCCCTGCACCCGATAGCCGCCCAGACTATGCACGAATTGGGGGGTAAGACCGATATGGCCGCACACGGGCACCCCGCGCGCGGTGAGGTAGGCGGCGTTTGCCGCGAACGGGCCCGCGCCCTCGCCCTTCACCATGTGGGCCCCGGCACGCATCAAGGCCCCGGCGTCGCGCAAGGCCTGATCGGCCGAACCCTGAAAGCTCAAAAACGGCATGTCGGCCATGAGCAACGCCCGGCTGATCCCGCGCGCCACGCAGCGCGTGTGGTAGATCATGTCTTCGAGCGTCACGGGGACTGTGCTCTTGCGCCCCTGCACGACGTTGCCAAGCGAGTCGCCCACCAGGATCACGTCCATGCCCGCCTCGTCCATGGCGCGCGCGAAGCTCGCGTCATAGGCGGTCATGGCCGCGATCCTCCGGCCCTCCTTCTTCATCGCGGCAAGGCGCGGCACCGTGATGATGTCCGAAAAAGATACGCTCATGTCCCGGTGCCCGATGCCAAGGGGTTGAAGAAATGCCGGCCGCTGTGGATGCCGCCGATCGACTCTACGAGCGCCGCGAGGTCCTCGTCGCTTTCGACGAAGTTGGCCTCGGCGGCATTGACCATGAGAAGCGGCGAGTCCTGGTAGCGATGAAAGAACTCGGTGTAGCTCTCGGCCAAGGACGCGAGGTAGGCGCGATCGATGTGCTCGTAGGCACGACCGCGCCTGCGTATGCGGTCCATCAAGACGTCGACCGGCGCCTGCAGAAATACGACCAGATCCGGCGTCTGCACGGGTTCCGGCAGGGACTGGGTGATCTGCTCATAAAGGCGCCACTCATCGTCATCCAGCGTGATGCCCGCAAACACCCGATCCTTGGCCCACAGGAAATCCGCCACGACCCCTGCCCGCAGGAAATCGCCCTGCGCCAGGTCATCGAGCAGGCGGCGGCGCTGGAAGAGGAAAAAGAGCTGAGTGGCGAGCGCGAAGGCCCGCCGGTTCTCATAGAAACGCGTCAAAAACGGATTCTGCTCCGGCTCCTCGAACAGCCCCTCGAGACCAAGACGCAAGGACAGACGGCGGGCGAGACTGGTCTTCCCGACCCCTATCGGTCCTTCGATGACAAGAAACGATCCGGCAGACAAGGATGCCGGCACCGGCGCCCGTTCCTTCACGACAGCCTCCTCACCACGTTGTCTCAAGCCTCTCCACTCTCTGGTCTTGCACGGCCCGACAGAGGTCGCTCAAGGCCCCGCGCCCGGGGATCCGGAACCCCGGCATGATCTCCGCCCAAGGATACAGGACGAAAGCGCGCTCGTGCAGACGGGGGTGCGGCAGCGTGAGGGCCGGCTCGTCGCGCACGACACCTTCATAATAGAGAAGGTCGATGTCGATCACCCGCGGCCCGTTGCGCACGCCCGTACGGACCCGCCCCAGCGTCCGCTCGAGGTCGAAGAGCGCTCGCGCCAACACCTCGGGCGCAAGCCTGGTCTTCAAAAGACATACGCCGTTCAGGAAATCCGGCTGGTCCTTCCAGCCGATGGGTGCGGTCCGATAAAGCGAGGACGCGGCCGCAAGGGCGGTGTCGGGCAGGCCTGCCAGGGCGTGCCGCGCGGCCGCGAGCGCCGCTACGGTGTCGCCCTCGTTCGCGCCCAGGCCTACGACCGCCTCAGCCGCCGGCGGCGCGTCGCCTGCGTCGCCTGCGCGGCCGCTTCTCGGCTTGCCCACTCAAGGCCTCCACCATGGCTTCGCGCTCGCTCGCGGCCGCCTCCTGGAAACGCGTCCACCAATCGAAGAGCGACTCCGGCGCCTCGCCCGCGGCGACCCTGAGCCCCAGAAAATCGTAGGCCGCCCGGAACCGTTTGCTTTCCAGGAACCGGAAGGCGTGGCGTCCGGCGCGCCGTTCGAATCGCGACTGCAGGCTCCAGATCTCGCGCATCGGCACGCTAAACCGCTTGGGGATGGTCACGATCCGCAACTGTTCGCGCAGCACGTGTTCGGCGGCCTGCATCCAGGCCTCGGCCGGTGCCGCCCCTTCAGCGATGCTGTGCACGGCGTCCTCCTGGACGGCCTCCCAGAGCAAGGCCGCAAAGAGGAAGGCCGGGGTCACGGGCTTATCCTCGGCGATACGCAGATCGCTGTTGGCAAGCGCGCGCGAAAGCAGCGAGTCGGGATCGGCGTGCGGGCCCAGGACCGCGGCCACGCCCGGGAACAACACCTCGAACAAGCGGTGCTCGCAGAGCGTTTCGTAGGTCGCAACCGCGTTGCCCGTGTGAAAGAGCTTCAGGACCTCTTCGAAAAGCCGCGCCGGGGCCACCCCTTGCAAGAGCGGTCCCAGCGCCGGCACGAGCCGCCGCCCGTCATCGGTCAGGCGCAATCGCAGCTTGGCCGCGAACCGGACCGCCCGCAGCATACGGACCGGATCCTCGCGGAATCGCGCCTCGGGATCGCCTATGACCCGCAACTGCGCCTCCGCCAAGTCGTGGAGGCCATTCACATAATCGGTGATGAAGCCCTCGTCCGGATCGTAGTAGAGGGCGTTGACCGTAAAGTCGCGCCGGAAGGCGTCCTCTTCCAGGGTCCCGAAGACGTTGCCACCATCGTCCTCCGGACCTTCCGCGGGTGCCGCCCGGTAGGTGGCGACCTCGACGATCTCGCGCCCGAAGTGGACATGGGCCAGACGGAAACGCCGCCCGATGAGGCGCGCATTGCGGAATACCTGGCGGATCTCCTCGGGCCGCGCCTGCGTCACCACGTCGAAATCCTTGGGCTCCTGGCCCAGAATGAGGTCGCGCACGCAACCCCCCACCAGATAAGCGGTGTAACCCGCGTCCTTCAGCCGCTCTATGACCTGCCGCGCATGCGGGCTGATCCTCCCTGGCGCTAAACCGTAGGATGCGGCATCTACGATCCTCGGTGCCTTACTCATGTCAGTCAAAGGAAAAAGGTCCCTCCCAAGCTCAGGTTTATTTCAATTTGGAACGAGGGCTGTATAATAGCACCGCTTTGCAGTGGCCAAGAGCCGCTGTGCGCTGCTCCCTTCGTCTAGTGGCCTAGGACGCTGGCCTCTCACGCCGGTAACAGGGGTTCGAGTCCCCTAGGGAGCGCCATCTTTGCCTTGCTTGATATTCCTCCCGTCCGACCGCATATGCCCCCCAAGCCGATACCTTCAGAGGGGAGCTGCATGGCCGCGTCACCTTTTATAGCAGACGTCACCGAGGATGATTTCGATCAAGCCGTCCTGGCCCGCTCGCACAAAGTGCCGGTGCTGGTCGACTTCTGGGCGGAATGGTGCGCCCCGTGCCGCACGCTCATGCCCCTCCTCGCCAGGCTCGCCGAAGAGTACCGGGGCCGGTTTTTCCTGGCCAAGGTCGATAGCGACGAACAACAACGCCTGTCCGGGCGCTTCGGCATACGTGGCCTGCCGACCGTGAAACTCTTCAAAAACGGCGTGGAGGTGGCCCAGTTCGTGGGGGCGCAGCCGGAGCGGACGATCCGCGAGCTGCTCGACGCCCATATCGATCGCCCATCCGATGCGCTCCTGCGCGCCGCCCTGGATCTGGAGGGCGCGGGTGATCGCGAAGGGGCCATCGCGCGCCTTGCGGCCGCGCGTGAAGACGACCCGGCGAACGACCGGCTCACCGCCCATCTCGGGCGGCTATTATGCGAACAAGGCCGGATCGCCGACGGCGAAGCGGTCTTGAAGGGCCTGTCGGCGCGCGCCCTGGGCGACACGGAGATCAGCGCCCTGCTCGCGCGCCTCGAATTCGTCCGCATGGCGGCCGGCGCCCCGCCGCTTTCGGAACTCGAAAAGACGGTCGACGCGGACCCGCGCAACATGGGCGCGCGACTGGCCCTGGGGGCCCGCTACCTCCTGGCCGGCCGCCACGAACAGGCCCTGGAGCAATGGCTTGCCGTCGTCCGAACCGACCGCCGCTTCGGCGACGACGCCGGACGCAAGGCCCTGGTGGCCGCCTTCACGCTGCTTGGCGGCACGAGCGAGCTCGTGCGCCGCTACCGCGCCCTGCTCGCCGCCACGATCACCTAGGCGACCTCCGCGCCGAGACGACACCCCGCCCGGACCCCCATCCACCGGGGCGCGACCGTCGAGGAAACGCCCCCGGACACCCCGCTCGCTCGGTCGACCCTGGCCGCGCCGGGCCGGACGCCCACGAGGGCCCGCGGCCCGGGACCCCCCTCGCGGCGAGGGGCACGGGCGAGGCGATCCCTACGCCGGCTCCTGCAGCTTGGCGGCGGGCGCGTGCATATACTCCAGATACCACTCCACGAACCGGGCGATGCCGGACTCCACCGAGGTGGCGGGACGAAAACCGAGGTCCGCGGTGAGGTCGTCGACGCTCGCTACCGTAGACGGCACGTCGCCCGGTTGCATCGGCAGCATCTCGAGCTCGGCCTTGCGACCGAGGCACTCTTCAAGAACCCGGATGTAATGCATGAGCTCGACGGGCTCGTTGTTCCCGATGTTGTAGAGCCGGAACGGGGCATTGCTCGTGGCCGGATCGGGGCTGGAGGGCGACCAGCCCTCGGCGGGACGCGCCGGCTTGTCGATCACCCGCACTATCCCCTCGACGATATCGTCGATGTAGGTGAAATCACGCACCATATGTCCGTGATTGAACACCTTGATGGGCGTCCCCTCGAGTATCCCCTTCGTAAACAAAAAGAGCGCCATGTCCGGGCGACCCCAGGGTCCGTACACCGTAAAAAACCGCAGCCCCGTGCATGGCAGACGAAACAGATGGGCATAGCTGTGCGCCATGAGCTCGTTGGCGCGCTTGCTGGCCGCATACAGGGATACCGGATGGTCCACCGGGTCGTGCTCCGAAAACGGCTGGCGGCTGTTGGAGCCATACACCGAGCTCGAGGAGGCGTACACGAAGTGGCCGATCTCGGTGTGGCGGGCGCCCTCGAGGAGGTTCACGAAGCCCACGATATTGGCGTCCACATAGGCATGCGGATCCTTCAGGGAATACCGGACGCCCGCCTGCGCGGCAAGATTCATGACCGCGTCGAAATGCTCGCCTCGAAACAGCTCGGCCGTGGCCTTGCGGTCGGCGATGTCCAGGTACTTGAACGTGAAGCCCGGATGGGCCTGCAGGCGCGCGAGGCGCACCTTTTTCAGGTCCACCGAGTAATAATCATTAAGATTGTCGACGCCCGTCACGGTGTCACCGCGCGCAAGCAGTCGGTGGGCCAAAGTCGAGCCTATGAAGCCGGCTGCTCCGGTAATCAGAATATGCATGTCACCATCCTCGCGTCCACCCCGGGGCGTTACGCCGCGGCGTCATTATAGCCGCCAGACCGTCAAACCGCATGCCGCCAGCGCCCCGACGTCGAATTGCGACTTCACGTCCGAAAATACCCCGCCCGGCTTGATCTTGGCCGCCAGGGAATCGCTGTCGCGGGCCAGAAAGTCCCTGTGGGCCACCGCCACGACCATGGCGTCGGCGACCGGCAGGTCCTCCCATGCCGAAAGCGCGATCTCGTACTCCGCCCTGGCCTCGTCCTGCTCGGGCACCGGGTCGTGCACGAAGACCTCCACGCCGTAGGACCGCAGCTCGTTTATCACATCTATGACGCGCGAATTGCGGAGATCCGGACAGTTCTCCTTGAAGGTAAGCCCCAGCACATTGACGCGCGCGCCCTTCACGGCGCTGCCGGCGCGTATCATCTGCTTTATCGTCTGCTCGGCCACATATTTGCCCATGCCATCGTTGATACGCCGCCCGGCGAGGATGACCTGCGGGTGATACCCCACCTTATCGGCCTTGTAGGTCAGATAGTAGGGGTCGACGCCGATGCAATGGCCGCCCACGAGCCCCGGACGGAAGGGCAGGAAATTCCACTTCGTACCGGCAGCGGCCAGCACTTCCCCGGTATCGAGGTCGAGCTTGTGGAACAAGATCGACAGTTCGTTCATGAGCGCGATGTTCAGATCCCGCTGCGTGTTTTCGATCACCTTGGCCGCCTCGGCCACCTTGATCGACGAGGCGCGGTAGACGCCCGCCTCGATGATCGACCCATACAGGGCCGCGACCTTCTCCAAAGTCTCGGCGTCGTCGCCCGCGACGATCTTCGTTATACGCGCAAGCGTGTGCTCGCGGTCGCCCGGGTTGATCCGTTCAGGCGAGTAACCGACATGGAAGTCGCGTCGAAACGTCAGGCCGGAGCGCTGCTCGAGGATGGGGATGCAGATCTCCTCCGTGGCGCCCGGGTAGACCGTGGACTCGTAAACGACCACGGCACCCTTCTTCAGGTGGTCCCCCACCGTGCGGCTCGAGCGCACGAGCGGTCCGAAATCGGGCTGATGCGCGGCGTCGATCGGGGTCGGAACCGCAACCACCACGAAGTCCGCCTCCGCCAAAGCGCCCGGGTCTGTGGTCACATGCAGGTGGCGCGCCTCGCGCAACTCGTCGCTCGTCACCTCGCCCGTCGGATCGCAATAATGTCGGTAGCTGTCGACCTTGCTTTCATCGACATCGAAACCTATAGTCCGTGTCTTTTTTCCGAAGGCCACCGCCAGAGGCAGCCCTACATAACCCAATCCCACCACCGCCACCGTGCTCATAGAACGTCCCTGTTCATCCATGAAATCTCCCCGCGAATCGCGCCGGGGGACAAGCGCTTCAGGTCGCCACGCTACTGGCCCCAGGCATCCCCGACAATACGTCGAAAGCTGGATAGCGTACTAAACCGTACGCCTCCACCATGGGCGCCGTCTCTTTCAATCTACGGCCGCACGGCCCCAAAGAAGGTGCACTCATGAAGGTCTTGATAACAGGGGGCGCCGGATTCATCGGCTCCCACCTCGCCGACCGCCTCGTCATCGACGGACACGCCGTAACGCTCTTCGACAACTTCTACACCGGAAAGCGGGACAACCTGCGAGGCCCCGCGTCCGCCGCCCGCCTGCTCGTTGCCGACGTTCGCGACGCAGAAGCGCTCGCGCGCGCGACGCGCGGCATGGACGCCGTCGTGCACCTGGCCGCCGTGGCGTCTGTGCAGGCAAGCATGCAGGATCCGCTCGGCACTCATGCCACCAACCTCGGTGGAACATTGAACTGTCTCATGGCCGCCGCGTCCTGCGACGTAGGCCGCGTGCTTTATGCGAGCTCCGCCGCGGTCTACGGCGATGAGGCGCCGACGCCCGTCTCCGAGACCGCGACCCCGGCGCCGCTTTCCCCCTACGCCACAGACAAGCTCGCCGGCGAGCATTACCTGTCGTATTTCGCCCGCACGCGGGCCCTGAACGCCACGGCCTTTCGCTTCTTCAACATCTACGGCCCGAGACAGGACGCAAGCTCGCCCTACTCGGGCGTCATAAGCCTGTTCGCCGACCGCCTGGCCGCCGACGCGCCCTTCGTGGTCTACGGCGACGGGCGCCAGACGCGCGATTTCGTGTACGTCGATGACCTGGTCGAAATCCTCGTGCGCGCACTGGCGCGCGATGATCTCTCGTGCGCCGTCATGAACGTCGGCACCGGCCTCGAACAGGACCTGCTTGCGCTCATAGACGCCTTCGAGGCCCTGGCCGGACACCGTATCGTCCGCGAATTCCGGCCGGGGCGTCCGGGCGACATACGCCGCTCCTGCGCCGATGTCGAGCGTCTGCGCGCCCTTTTGGGCCTCGTGCCCGACACCCTTTTGCCTACCGGACTCGAGCGCCTTTTGGACGACCGCGCCCCCTCGGCCGCCGCCCCCCGTAAGCCCGCGCCCGGCCGCCGCCCCGTTCTGGGGCGGCCGTCCCCAAGCGGGGCCTCCACCGCGTTCAAACCCCATCTCGAGGTCCCGCGCCCGCCGAAACCCGGGCGCCCGTACTCTTAAGCCCGCTCCGACTTTGGTCCGATGCTCGGCCGCGAAGATTTTCCAATAATGACGCATCCGCTCGTCCTCCTCCCTGAGCGGCGCCTTAAACCTATTAAGGCCTTTCCAGCCTCCGGCTTTCCCCCCCTAGTCCGGAGGTTTTTTTTCGTCCCGCGGCCGCCTCGAGCGCGCCCATCCGTGCGCCGCAAGCCGTTTATTTCGACGTTTTTCGTTATGTGCACGTCACTGGTAGTATTTCCAAACCTTTAATTTGTGGTTTTTTACGCTGTCTCACACAATATCGGGCCTTTGTCCGATGACGCCCTAGGGCGCATCTCCTAGACTCCCTCCATCGATATTCGCCTCCTGGAGGGGGTCCGTTTCGTGTATCAACTCAGACGAAGAGGAGACAGAATTCATGTCAAATGAGCGAAAAAGTAAGCGCGGCTTCGCGGCGATGGACGCCACCAAGCAACGCGAGATCGCCAGCAAAGGCGGCAAAGCGGCGCATGAAAAAGGCACCGCTCACGAATTCACGCCCGAAGAGGCCCGCGAGGCGGGACGCAAGGGCGGCGAAGCGGTGAGCCAGAATCGCGAGCATATGGCCGCCATAGGACGCAAAGGCGGCGAGAGCTCCCACGGTGGTTGGGAAAGCCGGGCGCGTCAAAGCGGCGAGGAATACACCGAGGGCCAAAAAACCGAACCGCCGGTGAAGCACGGCGAGGGCGAGACGGGCGGGCCGGCGGCCGCGCACCACGGCGGATCCAAGGGCGGTAAATCCTCGTAAAGCGAAGGCGCGGCCGATCTGGCCGCGCGGGCTTTCCGCACCCCCCTCCGTCGACCTCCGTTTCCTCTCGAATGCAGGCCCGTTCGACGCGCGCGGCGCTTCCTTAACCGAGGGCGCCTCGCTCACGACGCGCGATGCCTTCGTGCCGCGCGCCCGGAGTTCGCCTAGCGTCCGCTCCTGCCATCGAGGCGCCGCACGATCATGGTGGCGAGCTTCCATTTGAGCGCGCGCAGGACCGCCGGCCGCTTCGTCCAGCTGTGCGTGGAACGGATGGCCCCATCTATGACGCGCAGCACGGCCGGCCGCCCGTACAGGCGCGAGGCCATGTGCAGGTACTCGTAGTCCTGGTAGCCCGCGCGTATCATCATAAGGCGGATGCTTTGTATCGGAATATCGCGCTTGCCGCCTATGACGGACGGACGGCCCGGATAAAACAGCGTCCCATCGCCATTGCCGCCGAAGTGGTACTGATCCTTCCATGGGTTTTTGTTTCCCATGCTGAACCCTATGTCCGTGTCGTAGTACAGCTCTCCTTTGATGTTATATTTCCACGTAAGCCATGGCATTATGCGGTTGTATATCGCCGGCTGATCTATCATGTAGCTCGGCCACCCAAGGCTGCTTCGCCCCCCCACGATCCAGCATCCGTGGCTCATGCACGACTGGTACCACCAGAGCTTCAGGTGGTACCTTTTGGCGTAACGGCCGAGCATGGGTCTTTTATTTACGCCGTTCAGGCCCTCCACGTCGTTTATGACCGGGCATAAGATGCCGAAATTTCTGAGGTCGAGCTTATGCACGCTTGCGCTCGTCACCATGGGCAAGACGGCGCGCGTCGCGCGACGTATGACGGCTGCCCGACGATCGGCGAGCGCAAACTGCGCCGGCGAGTGCGGCTCGTCCAGACCAAGCGCATACAGACCTACATGCCAATGTTCGCGCCTGAAGTGTCGCGCCCACGCGCGGAAATAGGCGACCTGCTCGCGCCGCGGCATTTTGCCGTAGAACACATGCGTAAGCCACCGGACATCGGTCTCGCGCCACCGCGCGCCGTGGGCGGCCTTGCAGCCCGTCATGAAGGGCCTTACCTCCTCGTCATAGTCGTGCCAGTTGACCAGGAGATGGCCGTCTTTCCAGCGCATCGGCGCCGGTATCCCGGACCCGCCGCCCAGGGCGATACGGTCCTTCAGTGCGGCGGTATTGAAAAGCCGCGTGAGGTGGATCAGCTTGGCGTTCGAAAGCGCCCCGTACCGGCCGCGGAATACGCGCGAGAGCGGCGCCCCGTCGAAACCGAAGCTGGACGGCAGCGAGGAGGTCGCGGGGATGGCAAACGGCAAGACGCGCAGGCGCACGCGCAGGACACGCACCTCATCGTGACCACGGGTGTGGACCGTCACGGCGACGTTGCCTCTGTAGCGCCCGGAGCCCGCGGTGCGGGGCACGTAGATTTCCACCCAGAAGCTCTGCGTGAAATGCGCCGGCACCCGCCACGGCAGGGCGTCGCGTCTTTCGTGATAGTAGTTGTCGACCGTCGGAATGAGGGCGTCCGGCCAGAGGCCCGTGGGGGCGACGACATTGGTCGGGTGCGTGGTTCTTATGAAGGCCTCGCGATAGACCGTCATCTGCCAGCGCCCGATGACCGATCGCCGATCCTCGAGCGCGCTTGGCACGATGCGCAGCACCTTGATGGCGTGGTTCGCCCTCACGGATACCTGCAAGGCCGCGTATTCCCCGTGCGCGGCGAACAAATGGATCGCGGATCGGGTGACCGCGCGCGCCTCCGGGCGAATCTTGTGCGTGCCATGGCTAAGCCACGCCGCCACGTGCGCCTGCGCCACGGCCGTCCACAACAGGCAGCCTGCCAGGACCGCGCGCCTCATCCTATCTTTCTCCGGGCCTGCATGCCGAGCTCCGCGGCGTAGGACCGGCTGGTGCCGGCGATCGTATAGTCGAGCCGCACCGCTTCGCGCGCCGCCTCCCCCAGCGCTCGCCGACGAACCCCGTCGGCGGCCAGGGCGGCAATCGCTTCGGCCATGGCCACCGGATCTCCGGGCGGCACCAGCACCCCCGTCCGCCCGTCCTCTATGATTTCGGGAATGGCGGTGATCCGTGTCGCCACCACAGGCAAGGCGGTGGCCATGGCCTCCAGAACCGCTATGGGCAGGCCTTCATGACGCGAGCTCAAGACATAGATGTCGAGTTCGCGCAGGAACGCCGGCACATTGTCGCAGGACCCGCGGAACGCAAGGACATCCCTCAAGCCCAAGGCCTGGGCGCGCTCCTTCAGTTCGTCGGCGAGCGGCCCACCCCCGGCGATCTCGGCGAAGAAGCGGATGTTCTTTTCTTTGAGGAGGGCGAGCGCCGAAAGCAGCGTCGGGTAGTCCTTTTCCCCGACGAGCCGGCCCACCGCGCCGATACGGACGACCGGGCAGACCTTGGGGCGCGGCGTGCCTGGCTTATAACGTTCGATATCGACGCCGTTATAGATGGTCAGCATCCGATCCTTGGGCACGCCGAGCGTCGTGAAGAAATCGGCCAGGTTGCGCGAAACGCAGGTAAATCGCTTCACGAGCCGGCTTGCGATCGGGAGCAGGCGCTGCATCCACCTCGTGCGCGCGATGGCGTAGGCGGAGTGCTCGGTATAGACGATGTTGAAGCATCCGGCCAGGTAGGCGGGGATGAGGACGTTGACGAGCG
>JAKAXT010000070.1 GCA_021816425.1 Pseudomonadota bacterium
GATCTCCGAGGAGATCCGCAGGGCCACCGAACGCGAATACCCCCAAGGCATCCCGCCCTACGGGACCGATGCCCTGCGCATGACGTTCGCGAGCCTCGCGACCCAAGGCCGCAACATCAACTTCGACCTCGCGCGCGTCGACGGTTATCGCAACTTCTGCAACAAGCTCTGGAACGCGACGCGCTTCGTGCTCTTGAATACGGAGAACGCGGACTGCGGGAATGAGGGCGACTACACCCTGAACGTGGGCGACCGCTGGATCGTGTCGCGCCTCCAGGAGACGGAACGGGCCGTCGAGGAGGCCTTCGGCGCCTACCGCTTCGACCTTGCCGTCCAGGCCCTCTACGGTTTCGTGTGGGACGAATATTGCAGCTGGTATCTCGAGTGGTCGAAGACGGTCCTGGCCGATGCCGACCCCCTCACGGCGCGCGGGACCAGGCGCACGCTCGTGCGGGTCCTTGAGGCCGCCCTGCGCCTCCTGCACCCGCTCATGCCCTTCATCACCGAGATCTTGTGGGATCGCGTCGCGCCGCTTTGCGGCTGTGCCGGGCCCACCATCATGCGCGCGCCCTACCCGCATTGCGACGCGAGCCGGATCGATCCGCGCGCGACCGCCGACATGCAGATACTCATGGGCATCATAAGCACCGTGCGCACGATCCGCGGCGAGATGAATATCGCGCCCGGCGCCCGCATCCCGGTACTCCTCGATGGCGCAAGCGGCGTGGCGGACCTCGTGGGCACCAACGAACGGACGATCGCGGCGCTCGCGCGACTCTCCAGCGTCACCCTGCTTTCGCCCGGCGGCAAGGCGCCGGAATCGGCGGTGGGGCTCGTAGGCACGATGCGCGTGCTGGTCCCCCTGGAGGGCCTGATCGACAAGGCCGCCGAACTTCGCCGTCTCGCCAAGGAGATCGAAAAGATCGGCCGCGAGATCGAGCGCGCCCGCGCCAAGCTCGAGCGGCCGGACTTCGTCTCGCGCGCGCCGGCGGCGGTGGTCGAAGAGGAGCGCCGCAGGCTCGTGGACTTCGAAGAGCGCCAGCGCAAGCTCTCCGAACAAGAGGCGCGGATCGCGGGCCTCGCAAGCTAGCCGACCCCGTCGAAGACCCTGTGGCCATGGACCGGGCACGGGCTTCCCTCCCGCCCCGGCCGCGACCGCAGGGGAGGAGGACCCATGCTTGCGCCTGCCGTCGACGCCCGGTAGACTCAGATCCGTTTCGAAGGAGATGGCATTCTCCTTATAACCGCCCTCGCGGCTGATGATGCCTACAGTTTCCGGAAATCGGGAAATGTGGGTGTGTTCGCTCTTGTGCCAAGCGCTCACCGATCGAATCCGGGCTTGTCAAGAACCCAACCCATCATGCCTCGGCCGCTGAGGAGGGACGGTGACATTTTTTTGGATAGCTTGTTTCGCGGTGCTCGGCGCGTGGTTGCGCTACGGCCAAAACCTCGTGGTGCAACGCCTCGCCGGACGGGCCTTTCCGTGGGCCACGCTCTCGATCAATGTCGTGGGTTCGTTTCTCATAGGTCTCCTCTCCTATCTGCTAGGCCACGGGGCGCATGTGAGCGCCGCCTTGCGCACGGGCCTCATCGTGGGCGGCATCGGCACCTATACCACCTTCTCGACCTTCTCGCTCGAGGCCCTGCTGCTCGCCGAGGACGGGCAGGCGGTCCGGGCGCTGACCTATCTCGCGGCCTCGCTCGCCCTGGGGCTTGCCGCCGTCTTGCTCGGGGCGCTCACGGCGCCCCGCCTTTGATTGGGGGGATGTGACATGAAAGCGATCGAAGTGGTGCGCATCTACATCCGCGAGGGGGACCGCTCTGGCGGCCGCGACCTCATGGGACGGATCTTTGCGATCCTGCATGATGAGCACAAGGTCCACGGGGTGACGGTCTTCCGCGGCGTCGCGGGGTTCGGGACGCACGGTGAGACCCATGCGGCCGATCTCCTGCACATCACGGCCCACCTCCCGCTCGTCCTGGAATTCTTCGACGCGCCCGACGTGGTGGAGGCGGCCCTCGCCGACCTGCAGGGGCTCGTTCCCGCCGGACATATCGTGAAATGGCCCGCCCTATGCCTTTGATCGCCACGCCATCGGGCGCGAACGACGCCTCGAGCGCCGGCATCCGCCGCGCTTGCCGACGGCTTTTATCATGAAGACCCTGGGCCTTATCGCCTTGTTCGCGATCCCGGGGGCCATCGCCCGCTATGTGCAGGCCTTGGTGGTCGCGCACATCGTGGGCGGCCCGTTCCCCTGGGGCATCCTTTCGATCAATGTCATGGGTTCGTTTGCGATGGGCTTTCTGTTCTTCGAGACCCTGGAACGCATCACCCTGAGCCCCGAGCTGCGCACGGGTCTCCTCACGGGCTTCCTCGGCACCTATACCACCTTCTCGACCTATACCTTCGGCGCTCTCCATCTTCTCGAACGGGGGGCCTGGCTCATCGGGGGCGCCTACCTCTTCGGATCCGTGGTGCTGGGACTTGCCGCCACGGCGTCCGGCGCCTGGCTATCGCGCAATGTCTCGCGCGGCTGACGGCCTTCAAAGGTCGCGCGCGAGCACCAGGGCGTCTTCGCGGCCGCGCCGCGCCGGATAGTAATTCCTGCGCAGCCCGACCTCATTGAACCCGAGGGCGTGATAGAGGGCATAGGCGCCCTTGTTGGAGCGACGCACCTCGAGCAAGGCCACCTTGGCGTGGCCTTTGCGGGCCACGTCGAGGAGATGCTTCAACATCTGGCGGCCGAGGCCGCGGCGCTGGTAGCGCGGATGGACGCAGAGGTTCAGGACATGGCATTCGCCGGCGGCCACCGAGATCACCCCGTGTCCGACGAGGCGCCCCTGGTCCTCGAGCACGCGGCAGCAATAGCCGACCCGCAGGCAATCGCGAAAAATCCCCTCGGTCCATGGGAACTCGTAGGCCTGTCTCTCCACTTCCATGACAAACGGCAGATCCTCGCTGCGCATGGCGCGCAGCTTTACGGCGGGCGGGGCACTCTGCTCGGGATGCGTCGGCAATCGCCAGCTACTCATGATGCACGATCCCCCTCGCCTGCTTCAAATCCGCCCACGCCGCCGCCTTATCCGCGGGGCGCCGCAAGAGATAGGCCGGATGATAGGTCACGACCACCGGTACGCCATCATACTCATGGACACGCCCGCGCAGGCGGCCCAACGGCTGTTCCGTGGACAAAAGACTCTGGGCGGCAAACCGGCCGAGCGCCACGAGGATCCGCGGTCGGACCGCGGCGATCTGCGTGCGAAGAAAGGGCAGGCAGGAGGCCACTTCGGACGGTTCGGGGTCGCGGTTGCCAGGCGGCCGACACTTCAAGACGTTCGCGATGAAGACCTCTTGCCGGGCAAGCCCGAGCGCCTGAAGCATCGCATCGAGCAGGCGTCCCGCGCGCCCGACGAAGGGCTCACCCTGCTTGTCCTCCTCGGCCCCCGGCGCCTCGCCCACGAAAAGCCAGCGGGCCGTGCGGGGTCCCACCCCGAAAACGGTTCGGGTGCGGCCGGCATGCAAGGGGCACCGCGTGCAGGACTCGACCTCCTCCATCAGCCGCTCCCAGTCGCAAACGGCCGGGGGGGAGATCGGGCCTGGTGCGACCGCGGGCCTGTCGCGCCGCTCCCAGACGGTGATGCCCATGGCCTCGAGCCATGCCTGCCTTGTGTTGTTGCCCATGAGTGAAGAGTATAACCGCCCGCGCGGATCCTGGCGGAGATTTTGCGGAAACGGAGGCTCTCGCGGCAAGGCTGCGAATGGACGCCTCGTCCGTGTCCCGGAGGGGCCGGCGGGCCCGCCCCTCAACCGCCGCCGCCACGGCCTCCCCGGGGCCGCAGGGACGGGTCCGGCCGAGATCCGGGCGCCAGCAAATAGGCGGCGAGGCTGGCCACCTGGCGGTCGTTCAGGGGGTTCTCGTAGGCGCGGGCCCGCGTGCCGCGGACTCCGGCCTCAATGTCCACGACCAGTCCGGCCGCCCCCTCGTGGCGCGCCAAGGCGAAGAGGTCGGGGGCCGGATTGCCCGCGCCGGGCGCGGCGTGACAGGCCGCGCAGAGGTGCGCATACAGGAAGCGGCCTTCCCGTATGCGCCGGGCACTCAGGCGCCGTGGCACGAGGCCCCGGAGATCGAAAGGATATGCAACGGCGAGCGCGCGCATCTCGTGCCCCACGATGCGCATGGCCCCGCCTCGAAGGGCGGTGCGCGCGCGCCTGATGCGGGTCTTTATGGGTGCCGTGGCGCACCCCGCCCTCTCGCAGTAGGAGCGCGCTTCGAAACCCAGTACACCCAGATCGCTTCGGATGCGCGCGACCAGGCGCGGGGATCGGTCACCCGCCTGCGCACGATGCGTCTCCTGCGCCAGGAGCGCCACCTCCAGCCGAAAACCGGTCCCGCGGGCCATGGCTGGCGACTGCGCCAACAAAGCGCAGAGCATCACGAGCGCGCGAGGGCGCGCGCCTCGAAAGAGGCCGGCCTTCGCCTTCACATGGTCACGGTGAGGTCGGCGACGAGAATTGCCTCGAGCAGTTCGTCCCATTCGCGCTCGGTCGATGTACGTTCGCGCAGATCGTGGCGCGACAGATAGTGCGCGGGTGAACCCTCCTTAAGCCACGCCAAGGCCTCCTCCACGGTCTTTCTGTCCGGGAAGAGATCGGTCTCCAAGACGACGATGCGCATAGCACCCCCTTACGTTTTCTTACAGCGAGATCACGGCATGCGCCTCGGCGAACGCCGCGCCAAGCCCCGCGGCATCGAGGCACGGCAACCCTTGATCGGGCACGGTGGTTTCGATCGTCACCTCCGCCAATTCGAGGGTGTCGACCTGTATCGCGTTCTCCGCGGTGTCGGCCACCGGTGCCGTCATCAGGATCAAGCGCACGGCGTGTCCGAATATCGTGAGCCCCGCGGCGACACGCATGGCCTCCGTGTGATCGAAACGACCCAGAACGACGAGGCGCTTTTGCGCGTCCATGCTCAGAGGCTCACGATGCGTCGCGCCTGGGCGACCATGGCGCTATTGTCGGTCTGGCTTCCGAGCGAAACGAGGCTCAACCCGCGCCCGAAACGCTCCCATGAATATTCGCAGACCACCGCGCGCGCACAGGTCCGCAGAGCGGCCTCGGTCTCGGGGTCATAGGCGAGCGCCGCGGCCGGGCCCGTCAGAAAACATCCACACGAGACCTTACGCCGCACGCAGGCGCGCAGCAGGGCGCGCAGCGTCGGCGCCGATTCGACCCGCGACACCAGAAACAGGATATCCATCACCGCCTCCTTATCCTCCGCCACGCCAGCCTCATGATGACCACCCCAAGAAAGATCGCGGCCAGGGCCCTGCCGAACCGGGATGGCGACGCCAAACCGTCCCACCACCCGAGGCGCGCGGCGTGCGCGTGGGCCGACCAATCACGCCATCCGCCCACGAAGACCCGCGCCGGCACCCCGAGCATCCGAAGCCGCGCGAAATACGCCACCGACTGATATGGCCCCTCGCCATAGACGATGACACGCCGCCCGGCGGCCCGCAAAGGGCCGGCGGCCAGGCGTGGCCCAGGTCCGGCCATGGGCAAGGATAGCGCGCCCGGTATGCGGTGATCGGCGCGCGGACGACCATCCGCGAGGTTGGGACGCCGGCCGTGACGCAAAGACGCGGCGATCTCGCGGCGCAAGACGACCAGACGCGTGCGCGGCCAGGCGGTGTAGATGGCCTCGCGAAAGACGCCGCGCGTGCGGCCGGTCCCCACGGCCCGTGGATGATGATCGAGCCAGCCCGTCAGGGGATCCCGCACGACCTCCACCCGCCTTTGACCCGCGAGGTACAAAAGGCCCGCCACGAAATCCTCCGCCGTGCCATCGTCCCCCGCCACCACGGCAGTCTCGGAACCCGTGAGGCCCATGGTCCCCAAAAGCCAGCGCAGATTCCGGAAGCTCGGAAGACCGCCGGAGCGATCCTGGAAAACGCGGGGCGAGAGGCAAAGTCCTCCTACGACCGAGCGGCGCTCGCATAGGGATCGCGGCCGCGTATCCACGACCACCGTGCGCGGGGGCCTGGGCCACGGCATGCGCGCGCGGGCCACGAGAGCGGCCACGGGTCGGCTCGTCTCCACGGCCAGGATCGCCCCATGCGCCGTCAGCAGCCGCCGACCTTCGGCAATCGCCGCGCCGACGCCGCGCTCCCCGCCGGTGGGGGGTTCTGAAGATAGTAATTCACAAGCTCGCGTACGCTCACCGTCCCATAGATGCCGCCCATGGGGATCGGCAAAAAGCGTCCCATGGTCTGCGGGGTCTGCGCACGCTTCATGAACTGCGGCGAGACCTGGGCTGCCCGCATCAGAAGCGACATGCCTATCACCACCAGGACGATGCACGAGCCGCAGTAGAGCAGGATCTGGGCGCGCGTCATCGACCCGCCCCCGGTTTTCATGACGGCCGGCGCGCACCCCGCGTCCGACACCGCCACGCCCCGCGACATTTCCTCGGTCGTCATAAAGCCCCCTCGCCTAGAACACGTCGGTCGTCAAAGCGATGTAAAGCACACACATCATGACGACGAACATCACGATTTGCGCAATCGTCGGTACATTGAGATCCATGAGTCCTCCTAGCGCCGGCCGCCGGCCGCAGCCGGGCGGGCCTCCACGGCATGCCGGCCGGCCGCGTCGTTGCCTTTGTAGTAGGCGGCCAGACGCTCGACATTCAAGGCCCGGCCGTTGATCGGGTCTATGACGGGCGGCGTGAAATACGCGACCCCATCGCGGGTGCGGTGCAGATAGGCCGGCGGCGCCACCAGGACGTAAACGAGGGCGCCTATCGTCATGAGACCGGCGAGCGACGCCAAGGCGACCATGGCCTTTTGACCGATTGGCAACATGAGACGGCCCCCCTCAGTTCTTGCGCACGAACACCCGCCAATAACGGTCGGCCTTCACGGTGGCAAGATGCGTGCCGCCGACCGACCCCACCACCGTTGGCAAGGCCTCCATGGATGTCGGGTTATCGACCCTGACCTCGATCACAGCCCCCGATGCCGCCTCGCCCAGGGCCTTCTTGGTCATGAGCTGCGGACGCGGACAGGAGTCGCCCAGCACGTCCACCACTCGACTGATGTCCAACACCGTCCCATCCCCCAAGGTCACCTGCCCGGCCGGCATGGCGGCCCCGGCGGGAGTGGATTTGCGACCGAATAGACCCATGACGTCAATCTCCCAAAGTCGACAAGGCATCGCGCGCGCTCGACGCCGGGTTCACCACCGCATCGGCAAGCCCCGCGGCGGGTCTTGCGGCCCTCTCGCTGGACATCGGCCTCTCCTGGGCCTCCGCGGCGAGAGTCGCGCGCTCGCGCCGCAAAATCCGGCGATACAGCGCGTAGAGCGCGCCGGTCTGGATGACGCCGAACACGATGGCCGGCACCCCCGTGTCGCGCTGCAAAGTCAGGGCGTCGGCCCAGCCAAACTGCAGGCCCGCGGCGTTGGCATGCCCGGTCATGGTGGGACCGGCGAGCGGCCAGTACGAGAAGGACCATACGAGCGAGGACAGGAACAGCCCCACGATCAGAAACAGCAGGGCCCACAAGGCACCGATATTGCCCTCCCCGGTCTTGACCCAGGACGACACGGTGCATGCCCCGGCGAACACCATGCCGATGCCGAAGAGAAAAAGTCCGATGAATTGATTGATACCGACGTCGAAGCGCATGGGATTGCCGTTGCCGATACTTATCATTCCCGTAAAGCCCACGGTCAGGATCATCATGGCGACCAGCAAGGCTTTGGTATTGCGGTAGCTCTTGAAGAGCATGGCATCGCGCAACGCCGCGGTGTTGCACCACCGCGACCGCTGCACGAGAACCCCCACCGTGGTCCCGAACACGAAGGCCGCCGCGCATTGTCCGTAGACTGTGATCATGTCAGGCCTCCAGGATCTTCTTGTACACGAAGGTTCCGACCCAGGCGCCGATCACGAGGCCGCTCACCGCGAGGTAGCCGCCGAGGTTCATCTCCGGCGTGAGGCCGAGGAAGGTGCTCACGTTACAGACGAAGGACAGACGGATACCTATGCCCATGAGCAAGCCGCCTATCGTGATCATCACCCACTCCGACAGGTGCTTCGGAACGCGCCAGTAGAATTCCTTGCTAAGCAGCGCGCTCACGAGCGCGCCAAACCCCATGCCGAGACTTATGTAGATCTTCCAATAGGCCCATGTCGGCTTGAATACCAAGTGCCAAAACGGGATACGGTTCATCTCCTTGGCGCCCACCAGGGACTTCACGAACAATCCCGCGATCATGGTCTCCCCGCCACCCACGGTCCAGGCGCCGACGATCAGGAACAGGAAGATATCCAGCACGGCGATGATCGCCAACGCAACGATGGGATCCAGAGATTTCTTGAAAAAATCCACGCGCCACCCCCTACCCATTTTCAGTCTGCCGCCGCGCGGCCAGCCAGTCCGGCCCTGAACCCTTCGCCCGCCACGCACCGTGGCGCTTCATGGATCGGGCCGATCCCGCGCCACGCCCGCCTGAACCGCTTCAAGCAAAACTCGGGCCACGCGCGCGCTCCGGCGATTTGGCGGGTCCGGTTCGCCATGCTGGCGGCGGATATCACCATCCTGGGGGGTTGCGTCACCAGTATGGTGACGCCGACGGGGCACCGGCCGGCCGGAGCGTGGTAGCGGCTGGTGGCATGAAGACAGGCGTGCGCTGGCCCTTACAGGTAATTTCCCCGAAAAACCATTGCGTTCCTGAGCGGAATCTGGGGTGCGCTCCGGCCGTGGTAGCGCGCCAAGCTTATGATAAAGCATGCTCTTTATGGCCTTTGCGGTCCGAAATCCCTAGGCCGTCCTGATGCCCGCCTTCCATTCGGTGTTCGGGCCCTCAACAGCCCCGAGAGAAACCTCATCGCGGGCCGCGAACCAGTTCAAGATGGGCGGCTTGTGCACACGGATCATGCGCGCGATCTCCCTCGTGGGTTCCAGGCGGACCCGGATGGGCGCTGCCCGGCGTGCCTGATGGACATGCCGGGCGCCGACGAGCTGGGGGCAGGGGCGGCTGGTGCCGTAGGGGGTGGATATGGCGCGCATCCGGAAAACCTCTCCCACGCGCCCCCCTTTACGCCCTCACTCGATGGAGCCCGTGCACGAACTCTCTCCCCTTACGGCGCCTGGGAGGGAATAAACGCGCCGGTCACAACCCCGGGAAAGGCCTGGGGCCATTTCAAGTAGAATACCGGCATGGGGCATATATTGACGGCCGGGTCGTCGGAGTCGCACGAGCCCAATCTTGCCGAACCGGATCGCGCGCGACACAGACTGGAATGGGACGCAACAGGGGGCGGCCATCGCGCCGGAACCGGTAAGGCCGGTAGAAGCGGCTTTCCTGCTGTCTGGTCGGACGAGACAATCCTCGGCCATATCTCCGATATGGCCACCGACCCGGTATCCTCGAGAAGCCCAAGCGACCAAGGACGCCGAATTATAGAAGGCCCACGCGAGTGGATCGACATGAGAGTTATCCCTGAAGGGAATGGGACAATTGTTACGGGCTATCCCGCAAATGTTCCGCGTAATCCAAGGAGCCCAGAATGCCCGAATTGCCCGATTTTAATGCGGTTGAGACCTTGTTCTCTCGGTTGTTCGCCGCTGTGGAGCGGGTGGTTCCAGAGTCAGAACTCTCCGATGTCCGCTCATTCGTGGATTATGGGGAATATGGCATCGCGTTAGAGGGTGTCGTGGATATCCTTGCAAGAAACGGGACGGCGGTTACTCAGGAAATGCGATCGCTTCTCGAACGACTGGCCGCCATGATGTCCATGGATTCGGCATCGTGTCTTGGTGCACTGACGAGCAATCCGCCCAGGGCCGATGAGCAATAGCGCAAAGGCGGGTGGACCACTTCGACTATTTCCTCCGCCCCGTAACGGTCCGCGATCATAGGCAGAAGGCGAGGTCGGCGATGAGCGAGATGTTTGGTAGGCAGGCGGCGCTATTGCGCCAACTTATTCACGATTACAGGATTGGCGGCATAAGTCTAGACACGCTCGTTCAACAAATCGAGGCCGTCAGTGATGTCATCGGTACGGACGTCTTGGTAAATGCGATCTCGCAGATAGCCTGGTCCATGGAGCAAATTAACGCTGCGTTGATAGAGGAGCGGAGATCCTTGACGCCGGAGGAACGCGCTTCTATTGATGGATCGTTACGGGATCTTGCGAATATTAGCGGACGCCTCGAACAAATGGGATGATCCTTAGTTCCGTAGCGTCCGGGATACTCAGGGCGACGGCCACACCGACCGTTATGTCTACAAGGCCGCAGGCCGTCGCCTCATCCAGCGTGGCCCCCAGGGCCTCACCGTCTATGTGAACCCCTGGTACACGGTGCGCAATGGCGCGATCGTCACGCCGATCGGCTCGATCTCCACAGGCTGCGGCGAGAAACGACCTGCACGCGCCATCAGGGCGCCGACTATGAGTGCCGCGCACCCGATGCCGATGGCAACGCGCGCTCCCTTGACCTTCGACGCAACCCTCTCCCTGCAACGGCTTAGGCCGCCTCGTTCTTCGTTTTTCTTCGACCCGCCGCCGCAGTCGCGTTGCGCGACGAAGGCTGCACGGGAATCACATCGCTTGGAAGTTTAGTTCGCCGCGCACAAGGCGCAAGACCTAAGGCTTCCTTCAAGTCGCGCCCTTGCGCGCCGGGCCCTTGTCTGGAGGGCCGCATGGGAGAGCGCGCAAATGGCTAGGGGTCTTCGTTGCGGCCACTCCGGGCACAGACCCGAACACCCACGGCGAACAGGACGTCGCGCCGCGGAAGGCTTTGAGCTCCGGCGGGAAATCGCCGGTCTTCAAGGGGCGCGCGTGGCTGGGACTCCTCGCCTCCGCCGGGCGCATGCACGAGCACCCGGCGTTTGCCGATCGGGTCTTTATACAGCGCGCGCAAATAGTGCCGCGGCGCGAGAAAGCGGGGATCCTGGCGCAGATCTTTCAATGTATTCGCGGGCCCTCGAACAAGGCCCGGGGCTCGTAGCGGCCAGGCGCCGAGCCTCGAAAACCCATAAGGGCGCGACGCGTTTCCATCAGCCCGTGCTCCAGCCGCGCGGTCTGCGCATGCCGGCCACTTTGCAGGCCTGCTTTACGTAACCGTAGGGAAAGAGCTCGAAAAGCCGGGCGCGCGCCTTGGCGCCCAGGCCCTGATCCGCGAGGTGGCGGATCGTGAACCGGGCATCCGGGGCGACCTGGTGTTCGTCGAAGAAACCACGCATGAAGCGTATGACCTGCCAGTGCTCATCGCCCAGCGCCAGACCCTCGGACCGCGCCAGAACCTCGGCCACGGGCTCGCTCCAGTCCGCAGGGTCGATCAAATAGCCCTCTTCGTCGATCAAGACGCGCGTGCCGCCGGCCGAGATCTCCATGACGTACCCCCACATGAAATCACGCATTGCCCCATCGGCACGGGCGGCGCACGCCACGGTGCGGGCCCATCCGACCCTTCGCGCGCCGCAGACCGGCGCCATGCCCAGACTTTTTCAGATCGGAACCCGGCCATGCCTTGACCGCAGTCAAGGCCGGTCGACGCCGCACACCTTGTCCTACGGGCCCTCTTGCGGCACTCTCTAGGCCCTGCCCCCCAGCAAAGGGCGCGAGAGCCTTTCCGCCGAGACCTCCATGATGCCTTCCCCCTGGTTCGTCTATATCCTGGAATGCGAGAACGAACGCCTGTATACGGGCATCACCACCGATGTCGCGCGCCGCTATCGCGAACACGTGACCGGCGCCGGCGCGGCCTTTACGCGCATGAATAAACCGCACCGCATCCTCGCGTTCACGCCCTGCGCGGACCGATCGGAGGCAAGCCGCCTCGAGGCCCGGATCAAGCGGCTCCCGCCGGCCGACAAGAGGGCGCTTGGCGCATCCTGGAGCGGCGGGGCGCGCACCGACCCCTCGTAATCGCCCATGGTCGTACGGGCGGCCACGCCGCACCTGTGCATATCTGTCGCCCCTTACCAGGATTTTCGATAGCTCCCTTAGATAACCTGTCCGTTATTCCAGGTTGACGATATTGTGGCTCGCCGCCGATAGTGGGCACGCGGCCTCAAGGCCTGTCCCATGAAGGGGCATAGGAAGATATCCGGTACCGACGCCAAGAAGGCTCAGGTCCTCCCGTGCCCAGACATCATCATCCAACTGGACTCGGGGGGAATATGTGGAAAACAGTACAGTATATGCAGACGGCGGACGCTCCGGACCTCATTCCTCCGGATCTGCTCGCGGAGTCGTACGAGCGATGCCGGATGTTCGACGTTCCCGAGGACCAGCAACGCATAGGAGACGCGCTCGGGGACGGGGAGACCCGGAATTTCCTCCAAAAACATGCCCGCCTGGCAAGCTACGGGCACCTCGTTGTCGAGGAATACAGGGGCGACATCAAGGGGTCTCATGACCTATTCATTTTGACCACTACGGACGCGCGGATACTGGGTTTGTGGTCCCATCCCGAGATCGTATCGGCCGCTGCAGAAATCGGCCTGCGCCCCGGCGCATCGCTTTCCGAGGGCAGCGCGGGAACGAATGCCGTGGCACTTGCGCTTGCCGCCCAAGGCCCGGTCGTCCTGAAGGGCGAGGAGCACCTCTGTCGCATATTCCACGACTGGGTGTGCGCGGCAGCGCCCATCATAAGCTCCGATGGAGACCTGGTCGGATGCCTCGACATCTCGGCCGCCGAGGGCCCGATCCATGAAAAGCTGGCCCTGACACGATCGATCGCGCGCGAGATCGGGCGGCTCGTGGGGAACAGGAGAATGTCGGGCCTCAACATCACCCTGCGTCAGAGGGAGGTCCTGGCGCTGTTCGCCCAGGGGGTGAGCTACAAGGCGATCGCCAAGGAGCTTGGCATATCGATCAAGACCGTGGAGGAGCACCTGGACGCCGTGCGCACGAAAATGGGGACCAAGAGCCGGCGGGCCTGCATCAAGAAGGCCATCGAGATCGGCGCGCTTTGAAAGGCGGGATGGGTCATGCGGATGCCGGGGGCGACCCCGGCATCCGCAGGAACTCCCGCGCGTGGATATGCTGGATCTTGTCGGGCGAGATCGGAA
>JAKAXT010000071.1 GCA_021816425.1 Pseudomonadota bacterium
TCAGATCAGGCGTCGGCGCCGACGCGGTTCCGGTCCCGGTCGCGCAGACTGACATAGAGCTGGCGCACGAAGTAATAGATCGACACGAGGTAGAGCCCGATGCCGAACTCCTCGGCCACCTCGAAGGGCCATAGCGCCGGGTTCGCCAGATAGTCGAGGCGGCGCGTCATGCCCATGAAGCCCGAGGTGTACATCGGGATGAAGACCATGACGGTGCCGGCCGTGAAGAACCAGAAGAAACGCCTGCCGAGCGGCTCATTCAGCTTGAAGCCGAAGACCTTGGGGAACCAGTAGCTGACCGCCCCCAGGATGCCGTAGACCACCACCATCAGCATGGTATGGAAATGCGCCACCACGAACACGCTGTTGTGGACGCTGTAGTTGACGGGCGGCATGGCCAGCATCATGCCCGTAAGGCCCCCCACGAGCAGCATGAAAAGCGCGCCTATCGCCCACATCATGGGGGTCTCGAAACGGCTGCGCCCGCGGTAGACCGTGAATGCCCAGTTGAACACCTTCACACCCGTGGGGATCCCCACGACCATGGTGGCCACGCTGAAGAAGGTGTTGACGCGCGGACCCGCCCCCATGGTGAAGAAGTGGTGCAGCCACACCGACCAGGATATGCCGGCGATCGCGAAGCTCGCCGCCACCATGGTGACATAACCAAAGAGCGGCTTCTCGGAAAATGTCGGGATGATTTCCGACATCATGCCGAAGGCCGGCAGGATCACGAAATACACCTCCGGGTGACCCCAGATCCAGAAGAGGTCGGAGTACAGCATGAGGTTGCCGCCGAGGCCGGCCGTGAAGAAGTGCGTCCCGAAGTAGCGATCGAGCCCGAGCAAGCCGAGCGCCACGCCCAGGACCGGAAACGACGTAAGGGCGATGATGTTGGTGCTGAGCGCAGTCCAGGTGAAGATCGGCAGCCGCCCCCAGGTCATGCCCGGCGCGCGCATCTTGACGATGGTCGCGATCAGATTCGCCGCCCCGAGGGTCGTTCCCACGCTCGAAATCTGGATGGCCCACATCCAATAGTCCGTGCCCACACCCGGGCTGTAGGCAAGCTCCGTGAGCGGCGTGAGCCCCACCCATCCCGCGTGCGAGAAGTCGCCCAGGAACAAGGACAACATGATGAGGGCCGCGCCCACGGCGGTGAGCCAGAGGCCGAGCGCGTTCAGGTAGGGAAACGCCATGTCGCGCGCACCGATCTGCAAGGGCACCACGACGTTCATGAGGCCGACCAGTATGGGGGTCGCGGCAAACAGGATCATGATGGTCCCGTGGGCGCTATAGACCTGGTCGAAATGGTAGGGCACGAGATAACCGTGCGCGGCCCCCAGGAAGCCCGGCGAATGCGGCCCGTCGGCCAGGACCTGCTGGGTGCGCATCATGAGCGCGTCGACGAAACCGCGGAACAGCATCACGAGGCCTATGATGATGTACATCACCCCGATCTTCTTGTGGTCGACGGTCGTCAACCATTCCCGCCAGAGATAACCCCACCGGTCGGCGTAGGTGAGATAGGCGAAGATCAAAGCGCCGAGCACGACCGAGAAAATGAAGGCGCCCATTATGATCGGGTTGTCCGGGATCGCTCCGAGCGACAAGCGCCCAAGAAGCGGGCTCCACGGTCCTTGCACGTTCACCATAAACTGGCACTCCTCCTAAGCGGGAAAGACTGGGCGACCAGGGGTCGGTCGCGAGCGGCCGCGCGACCCTATGCCGATCCGGGCGGGGGCAGGCGCGTCGTATAGACCTTGCCCTTCAAGACCTCTTCGATGACCCGGTCGAAGAGCCGTCCCCGGACATCCGAGAACTCGTAGGTCCGGCCATTTATATTTTTTGTGGGCTTCGCGAAGCTGTTGAATTGCGCGTAGTCCATATGCCGAGGCGATTTCTGAACGGCTTGCGCCCAGCCGCGGAAGCGCCCGGGGCTCACCACACGCGTCTTGAAGCCCATCCACGAGAAGCCGCCGCCGCTGAAGTTCGCCGAATAGCCTTTATAGGTGCCGAGCTTGTCGGCCACCAGCACCTGCTTGGTGCGCATCCCCGGCATGATGTCGATCATGCCGGCGAGACGGGGTATGAAGAAGTCGTTCACCACGGTCGCCGAAGTCATATGAAAATCCACGGCCCTGCCACGCGGAATGACAAGCTCGTTGGCCGTCGCGATATGCTGCTTCGGATAGATGAACAACCACTGCCAATCGGTGGTGATGACATCCACGCGCAGCGGCGGCCGCGCCGCCACGGGCGCCGCCGATGCGTTTTTGAAAAGCCGCGGGTGATAGGGGTCGACCGCATAGGTCCCCCTGTAGGCCTCGTAACCCAATACCGCGACCGTGAGCAGGGGGATGGCCCAGACCACGAGCTCTATCAGGTTGGAGTGGGACCAGGTGGGGTCGTAAGCGGCGTTGGTGTTGGTCTTGCGATAGCGGATGAGAAAGAAGGTGGTGATGAGCGCGGTGGGGACGATGATGCCGAGCATGACCGCGACATCGAGGACCGTAAACCGGAGATCCGTCGCCGATAGGGGCCCCGCCGGCCGCAGGAGCGGAAATTGTCGGGAAAGGCCGTGAAGGGAACAACCGGAAAGAAACAGAAGAGGAAGGAAAGCGAGGGAGTGGGCGAGCCTGCCTACCCTGCGCACAAAGAAACCGTACAACCTTGCCAGCATTGCAACGCCTCCCGAGTCGATCCCCTGGGCGGATACGAGACGACGCCGATCGTGGCGCGCCCGTTACACCATCTAAGCATATAATAATATGCGTAATCGCAAAATCACAAATAAAAAGTTCTTATTGCGGGACGCTCGCGAGGAGGCGCGGTAAGGCGGCGAGGGAGGCGCGGCGATCGCCGCAAGGCCACGACGAAGGCTAAGGCCCGCGGGGTCCGGGACTCTGCGCGCCCCAAGGCGCGAGGAAGCCGACATGGGCGGGCGGGAAGACCTTGAATCACGGTGAGATCGAGGGACCCCGGTCAGCTCCGGTTCTTGTGATCGATCCCGGTCTCTATGCCGTCTATGCTCACGGCATTGCGTTCCTGCCAATAGCGACGGACGCCCTCCTCCCCCTTCTTCTCGGTCCAGACGCGCAGATCGGGCCGATCCCCCGCGAAATCGAAATAGGGGACCCCGAAGCCGCACGAGGTCTGTACCAGGTCGATCGCCACATCGAAAATCTGGCGGGTGCCCGGCAGGGGCGCAAACAGCGCCGAAAGCGCCTCCCAGTCGTGATCGGCGTGATGGACGGCGCGCGCCGCGCCATAAAGGCGCAGGATGACGGGGTCGCCCGTAAAGGCGCAGAACATCAAGGTCATGCGCGGATCGGTCTGGACGTGGGCCGCCGATTCGTTGCCGCTGCCCGTGAGATTCCGCCATACCACCCGGTTGGGACCCAGGACGCGCAGGCTGTCGAGCCCCTTGGGCGAGACGTTGACGCGCGAATCCTTCGTGGCCGTGGCCACGAAGAAGATCTTCTGTTCGGCTATGAAGTGCGCCCAGCGCTCCGGAATACTCGGGTACTGCTTCGCCATGGCCGCGTTCCAGTCTCTCTTTCCCGGGTTTCAGGCCCCTAGCGTATCACGGGCGCGAGGCCGGGGCTCCCCGCGCCGATCAGGGGAAGTCGCGCCCTTCGTCGCCGCGCGGGGATCCGACGAGGACTGCGATCGGGAACTGCGCCAGGAGTTCGGCGGCTGGCACGCCTTTGCTCGAGACCGGGCCTGGCCGCGCTTCGCCCGGCGCGAGGACCTGACGCCAGGACCAGGCGGCGCAGGACGCAGGCAGCGGGATGCGCGTCCCGCCCCATGCGTCGACGCCCGTGGGCGGCCGCCGGCCACCCTCGGTGAGCGCCCAATAATGGCGGGGCACGACCACGAGCAGGGCCCGGTCCTCGTGACATCTGGCGAAGCATATGAGATGCCGCGCCCGCTCGCCCTTGGCATACAGGGCCTCATAACCGCCGCGCATGAAGATCCCGGGGTGTGCGCGCCGCAGCCGCAGGAGGCGGTGCGTGAGATGCATCTTGACGCGACCGTCCTCGGGGCGGCCGACCCACTGCGCCAGGGTGGCGGCGCGCGAGCGCTCGTCCAGTTCTTCGAGGCGCGCAAGCTCGGCGAGCGTCCGCATGCGCTCCTCGTAGTCCACGGGGCGGCGGTTGTCCGGGTCCACGAGACTGAAGTCCCAAAGCTCGGTCCCCTGATAAAGATCGGGCACGCCGGGCGCCATGAACTTCAAAGCCGCCTGGCTCAGCGCGTTCCAGAGCCCGACCCGCGCCACCGGGGCCACGAAGGCCTCCAGCCTATCGAGCGTATCGGCGTGCGCCTTCGGATCGGTGGCGCCCTCCACGAACGCCATCAAGGCCTCTTCGTATCCGGAATCGGGCTTGACCCAGCTCGTCCCGCACTTGGCCTCGCGCGCCGCCTTCAGCATGTAGTCCCGAAGCCGCGCGCGCACGTCCATCCACGCCTCCGGCGTGCGCGCGAAGGGCCATAGGCCGACCAGGGTTTGATAGAAGAGGTACTGATCGCGCGGCGAGGGCGCCGCCCCACTTGCGACCTTCAAAGGTTCATGGCGCGCCTTCAGCTCCTGCGCGCACGCGGCCCACGCCTCCGGGATCTCGGACAGCACGTGCAGCCGCGCGCGCACGTCTTCGCTCCGCTTGGTGTCGTGAGTGGACGTGGCCAGCATGGCCGTCGGGTGTTCACGGAGCCTCCTGCCGTTTGCCTCGTGGAAGGCCTCGAGCGACACCGCGAACCGCGACGGGTCTCCGCCCACCTCATTCAAGGACACGAGCCTGTTGTAGCGATAAAAAAGCGTATCCTCCAGGCCCTTGGCCATCACAGGCCCCGTGTATTGCTGGAATGCGGCAATAAACTCCAGGACCTCGGCGCGCTCCTCGGCGGTCCGGTCCTGAAGCCCCGCGAGCAGCAAGAGATCGCGTATGAAATCGACGACCGCGGCGTCCACGAGCGGGTTGCGATCCTTGGCGCGCGCGCAGGCCGCCTCGATGACCGAGCGGTCGGCCATGGAGACTCCGTGCTCCGTCACATAGGTCCGGTACACGGGGAAACAGGCCACGATCTCGAAGAGCGCCGTCCTCTGCGCCGACAGCGTAAAGTCGCGCGTACGCCGATCCCTTTCCGCAATGCGATCGAGCGCGATGCCCAGGGCATGGATCTCGCTTCCGAGGCTCGTATGCATGATGAGCGACTTGCATTCATAGAGCATGCCCGCATAGTCGTCCCGCGACCCCACGAAGGCCTCATAGGCCCCGTCCATGCCCGCCTCCCCATCGGCCGAGACCAGCACGCCATTGGCGAGACGCATGAAATCGTAGCCGGTCGTGCCGTTCACGGGCCAATCGTCCGGCAGCGCCTCGTCCGAGCCCAGGATCTTCTCGACCGCGAGATAAAAGGACCGATGCTCCGACGGGGCCCTGGCCGCAGCCGCTTCCCCGTCTCGCGCATGGCGCGCGAAGGCCTGGAGCCTCGTGAAATACTCGCGAGGGTCGCGCAGCCCGTCGGGATGATCGACCCTGAGCCCGGCGACATCGCCCGCGGCGATCCACGCGCCGACCAGATCGTGGGTCGTGGCGAATACCGCGGGGTCCTCCATGCGTAAGGCGGCAAGCTCGTTGATGTCGAAGAATCGCCGGTAGTTGATCTCGTATCCGGCGACGCGCCAAAAGGTCAGGCGGTAGGCCTGTTGCTCCAGGAGCTCGTGCAGGGCGTCATAGCGTGCGGCCCCCTCGCCCGACACCCCGTTATAGCGCGCCAACACCTGGCTTACGGCACCCGCGCAGCGCGCGTTGCCCGCGACCCATGCGCACAATCGGCGGCCGCCCTCCTCGATCAGCGGCGCGACCTCCTGGGCGGCGCCCCCGCCGGCCCGCGCGCCGGCCTGCTCGAAGAGCCCGATGAGGTCCGATATCTCCTGCCCGATCGCCTCGTCGCCGGGCCCCAGCTGGATCGACTGCGCCACCCCGGCCAGGAGAAGCGGATAGGATGCGGGGGCTATGGGCAGGACATGTTCATAATACCGCACCACGAAGCCGCCCCGTCCCGGATCGAAATCGAGCGCTATGGCTCCCGACTCCAGGACCTCCCCGTACTGCCCGCCGAGGATCGGGACGACGAGCTTGTCCTCGTAGGGCCGCTCGGGCGTCTCCCAGTCGATATCGAAATAATGCGCGAACCGCGAACGCCTGCCGTTTGCAAGCACGTCCCACCAGAGCCGATTGTCAGGGTCGTCGACGCGCATATGGTTCGGCACGATATCGAGGATCTGCGACAAGCCGTGGCGGCGCAAGGCCGCCACGAACTCCTTGCGCTCGTCCTCGCTCCCGACCTCGGGGTTTATGCGCGAATGATCGACGATGTCGTAGCCGTGCGTACTGCCGGGGTGGGCCTTCAGGTAGGGCGAGGCGTAGCAATGGCTCACGCCGAGGTCCGCCAGATAGGCTACGAGCCGCGCCGCGTCCCGAAAGCCGAAACCTTTATGAAATTGCCACCGATAGGTCGCGGTCGGCAAAGCCCCGCCAGCCGAGGCGGTAGGCCTCGGGGCCTGCGGGACGGGCGCATCGCCGCTCATGCGGCCCCGGCCCTCTCGCCCGAAGGGGCGGGCCACAGCTCCCAGCGCACCCCCCAGGGCCCGAGCCTCTCATCGCCGGCGGCCTCGGTCGGGCCCGTCGCATGCAGGACGACGGCGGACCCGTGCGGCCTCTTCGTCGCGTGATATCCCACGGTCCCCGCCGCCGGACCGAGATTCGCGCGCAAATGCAGCAGGGAGCCGTCGGCGAAACGCCATGCCGCCGCGATGCCGCGATCCCCGAACAGGCCGAAACCCTCCGATCGAACGGGACCCGCGGCGAGCCGCCCCGCCACATGGCGCCCGCGCGCCGCGATAAGCTTTTCGTGAAAGGCGAGCCATGCGGCGCCGACCTCCCCTCGCGTCTCGCTCCAGTCGAGGCGGCTTGCGGCGAACGTCGCCTCGCTGTTGGGATCCGGGATACGCTCGCGGTGGGCCTCGTCCGCGAACTGCCGGAAGCGCGCGAACTCGCGGCGACGCCCCTCGGTCACCGCCCGCCCGAGATCGGCCTCGAAGTCGCAGAAAAAGAGAAACGGCCGCGAGCAACCGAACTCCTGCCCCATGAAGAGCATGGGCGGGAAGGGCGCAAGCAGCAGGACCGCGGTCGCGGCCCGCACCGCCTCGGGGCTTGCAAGCGCCGTGATGCGGTCACCGAAGGCCCGATTCCCGACCTGATCGTGGTTTTGCAGGAAAGTCACGAAGGCGCCCGCCCCGAGCGCGGCCGAGGGCTCGCCTCGGGGCCCTTGCCGAAAGGGCGAGAACTCCCCCTGGTAGGCGAACCCCTCGCTCAAGCAGCGCCCGAGGAGGCGCATCGTGTCCTTCGCGTAGTCCGCGTAATAGCCCTCGGTCTCGCCGGTCAAGAGCACATGCAGGACGTGATGGAAATCGTCGTCCCATTGCGCCGTGAATCCGCCCCCCATGCCCCCTTGAGCAAGAAGGCTCGCCTCGTTGTGTTCGTTTTCCAGTATGAGATGGATGTGGCGGCCGCCGCGGCGCAAGGGCTCCACCGTGCGCACGATGGACGACAATAGGGACTGCGGCGAGTCGTCGACGATGGCGTGGACGGCGTCGAAGCGCAGACCGTCGAAATGGTATTCGTTCAGCCAATAGCGGACGTTCGCTTCGAAATAGGCGCGCACGTGCGCGCTGCCGGGCGCGTCGAAGTTTATGGCATCGCCCCAGGGGGTATGGTGGCGCGACGTAAAGAACGGCGGGGCGTAGCATCCGAGGTAATTGCCATCGGGCCCGAAATGGTTGTAGACGACGTCCAGAAAGACCATGAGGCCCAGGCCGTGGGCCGTCACGATCAGCGACTTCAGATCCTCGGGGCGACCATAGCGGCTGTCGGGAGCGAAGGGCAGAACACCGTCATAGCCCCAGTTCGCGCGTCCCGGAAAGTCCGAAAGGGGCATGAGCTCTATGGCGGTCACCCCGAGCGCCGCCAGACGCGGCAGAAGCCTGGCCGCCCCCGCATAGGTCCCTTCGGGGCTGAAAGTGCCCACATGCAGCTCATAGATCACGGCGTCGGCCCAGGGGCGCCCACGCCACGCGGCGTCGGTCCAGGCGAAGGCGCGACCGTCGACGACCTCGCTCGGACCATGCGCATCGCGCGGCTGGAACCGCGATGCGGGGTCCGGAACCGACAATCCGCCGTCGATCCGATAACGATAAAGGCTGCCCGCGCGCGCGGCCTCGCTTACGACCTCGAACCCGCCATCGCCCGTGGGCCTCATCGCGATCGGAGCCCCGCTCGATTCCTCGAGCACCAGATCCACGGTGCGCGCCGCGGGCGCCCATAGACGGAAACGCACCCCGGGGTCCTCGCACTGCGCCCCGAACCCCAGTCGCTCGTAGCGCCTCGTCGCACCAGAGTCCGTCGCTTGCGCGTCCCCGCTCTCATCCATGGCGCCTCCTTTGCGCGCACCCGCTCCTGATCACTGTGTGTGCCCGCCACGACGGTCGGGCATCGCCTCCCGCAGCAGGACGAGCGAGCGCCCCTGAAGCGGATAGGATCCGCTCGTGATGATGGCTCCGAGGTCCCGCGTGGGACCCGTATAGCTCGTATCGATCTCCACCTGCCACCCGAGCACCCGGTATTTCGGCAGAGAAAAAAGGATCTCCTCGTGATGGGCGTTCAAAAGCCACAGGAAGTCGACATCCCCTATCATGCGCCCCTTCTCATCGAATTCATCCAGCCCCTCGCCCGCCAGGAACAGGCCGAGGCAGCGGGCAAAGCTCTGGTGCCACTCCTCGTCGTTCATCTCCGTCGCATCCGGCTTCAACCACATGACGTCCTTGACGTCGCCACCACGGATCCGCCGCCCCTGGAAGAACGAACGGCGCCGGAAGACCTTGTGGTTCTGCTTTATGCGAATGACGTGCTGCACGAATCTCATGAACTCGTGGTCTTCCGGCGTGAGCTCCCAATTCACCCAATTGATGGGGTCGTCGTGGCAGTAGGCGTTGTTGTTGCCGCGCTGGGTCCGGCCGATCTCGTCGCCCGCGAGGATCATGGGCACGCCTTGCGACAGGAGCAAAGTCGCGATCATGTTGCGCTTCTGTTGCGCCCGCAAGGCCCGGATCGCCGGGTCGTCGGTCGGCCCCTCGACACCGCAATTCCACGAGATGTTGGCATCGGTCCCATCGCGGTTGCCCTCGCCGTTGGCCTCGTTGTGCTTGTGGTTGTAGCTTACGAGATCCTCGAGCGTGAAGCCGTCGTGCGCCGTCACGAAATTGATCGACGCGTAAGGGTTGCGTCCGCCGTGACCGTAGAGGTCGCTCGAACCGGTCAGCCGATAGGCCATCTCGCCTATGACGCCGCCCTCGCCCTTCCAGTACGCGCGTACTGCATCACGGTATTTGCCGTTCCACTCGGTCCAGCCGACGGGGAAATTCCCGACCTGATAACCCCCCTCACCCAGATCCCACGGCTCGGCTATGAGCTTGACCTGCGAGAGCACGGGGTCCTGATGAATGATGTCGAAGAACGCCGAAAGCCGGTTGACGTCATGGAGTTCGCGCGCCAGGGTCGAGGCCAGATCGAAGCGGAAGCCGTCCACGTGCATCTCGAGGACCCAGTAGCGCAACGAGTCCATGATGAGCTGCAGGACCCTCGGGTGCAGCATGTTCAGGGTGTTCCCGCAGCCCGTGAAATCCATGTAGTAACGCAGATGGGCGGGGCTCAGGCGGTAATAGGACAGGTTGTCTATGCCCTTGAAGGACAAGGTCGGCCCCATGTGGTTACCCTCGGCCGTGTGGTTGTACACGACGTCCAGGATGACCTCGATGCCGTTGGAGTGAAACGCCTTCACCATGGTCTTGAATTCGGATATCTCGCCGCTCGCCGAATACCGCGAGTCGGGGGCGAAGAACCCTATGGAGTTGTAGCCCCAATAATTGCGCAGACCCCGCTCCACGAGGTGACGGTCGTCTATGAACGCGTGCACGGGCATGAGCTCGACGGCCGTGACCCCGAGCGACTTCAGATACTCGATCACCCGCGCCGAACCCAGCCCCGCGTAGGTGCCGCGCAAAGGCTGCGGGACCAGCGGGTGCTGATAGGTGAACCCCTTCACATGCAACTCATAGATGACCGTGTCGTGCCAGGGCGTGCGCAGAAGCCGGTCGTCGCCCCAGCTGAAGGCCGATTCGACGACCCGCGACTTGGGCATGAACGGCCCATTGTTGGTCCGATCGAAGGACAGGTCTTCGAGCTTATGGCCGACGCGATAGGCGAAGTTCGCGTTGCTCCAGCGGACCTGGCCATGGATGGACTTGGCGTAGGGGTCCAGCAGCAGCTTGTTGCCGTTGAATCGATGCCCGTTTTTGGGATCGTAGGGCCCGTAGACGCGATAGCCGTAGAGCCACCCCGGCCGCGCCTCCGGAAGATAACAGTGCCACACCTGGTCGGTCTGCCATCGTACCGGTATCCGCGCGATCTCATGCCGGCCGTCCTCGGCGAACAAGCAGAGCTCCACCCCCTCGGCGTGCTCCGAGAAGAGCGCGAAGTTCACCCCCTCCCCGTCCCAAGTGGCACCCAGGGGGTACGGCCGTCCCGGCCACACCGCGAACCGCGCCGCCCCCCGCCCTCCCGGACGCCCGCGCTCCTCGATCACAGCACCGCCCCCCGCGCCATGGAGGCGACGCGCGAAGCCGGGGGGGCAGGGCGGCGCATCGAAACGTCCGCGACCAGGGGCCGCGAAGCGGCGGCCGCCGGTGCGGGCCGTCGATACGGTAAGTTCGTGTGCAAAGGCGCGGGCGCCCCGTGCCGGATCATCATTTTGTCACCCATTTTTTCGCTCTGTCGCCAAAGGCCTGTCGGCGGCGCCCTGCGGCGCGGACTGAGCCGCAGGAACGAATCTACCCGTCCGCGGGGTCGTGCGCCACCGCCTCCGGCTCCAGGCCGTACAGGAGCCCCCGCAGGGGAATCGTCACGCTCTGGGGGCGATTCTTCATCTCGTAGCGTAGTTCGTAGAAGCCCTTTTCGAGCACGAAAAGGCTCAACCACTCGCGCGCCTGCGCGAAGGTCTCCCAGAGGCTCGTGCCCTCCATGGCCCCGGCATAGGACTCCATGAAGGCCGACACCGCGGCCCACTCCCAGGCGCGGGCGTGCGGCAACAAGGTCGCCATGTGTTCGGCGGATCCCGTGGCGACGTGATCCAAGGCGGTATACATCGCGTAGTTGAAGGAGCGCAGCATACTGGCGACGTCCCGCAAGGGCGTATGCTTGCGCCGCCGCTCGGTTATGGTGCGCCCGGGCTCGCCTTCGAAATCCGTGATCGCGAAATCGTTCTTTTGCAGGAGGACCTGCCCCAGGTGGTAATCGCCGTGGTAGCGGATCTTGTGCCCGACGGTGGGGGCCGACAAGGCGGCCTTGCCCAGAAGCTGCGAACGCACGGCGAGCAGGGCGCGGGCGTCCCCCTGCACCTCCTCCGGAAACGAGGAGAGATGCTCGCCGAGCATGGCGAAAGTCTCGTCGATCTCCGCGTGCACGGTCGCGACCCAGCGCTCCCCATCTTCAGGCGCGAGCGGCTCCGGATCGAAGGCCGGGTCGCCCGTGGTGACGGAAAGCGCCAGATGCATCTGCGCGGTTCGCAGGGCAAGCGTGCGCACGAGCGCCAGATATCCGCCGTGCGCCCCCTCCTCGCCATCGGCCGTCTCCATCGAACCGTGCAGGCAAAGCTCCAGGTGGTTCTCGAGATAATTGAGCGTGTAGTCCCAGGCGTCCCCCTGGTTCTCGAGATAGGCCTGAAGGAGCGCGAGCGTCATGCCGCTGCCTTCGGCCGGCCGGTATTCCAGGGTCCCGAGAACGGGCACGGTATACGGGAAATGGGCCACGTCGCACAAAAACTGGCCCATCTCCGCCTCCGGACTTATGCCCTCCTGTAGGCGCCGATAGCCCTTCAGGAAGAGCCTGTCACCGATCGCAACCGCCGTGTTCGTGCTATGGGTGCTGGGATGGCGCACGGGTTCATCCGGTCTGACGGCCTCATCGAGGGCGCCCACCGGCACCCCCTGCATGACGCCCGCCTCGGCCTCGAAACGCACCCCTTCGCGTATGGCCGTCACGAGCTTGCGGCAGAAGACATCGTCCGCAAAGGCGTCGCCCAGGATGCCGAGGGTTCCCTGCTGGCGCACGCGCGCCATGGTAAGCGGCAGGACGGAGCGCATACGCGCCTCGTTGTCCGTCTCCCAGGCAAGCGATACCGGCACGAAATAGCGCGCGGCACGATCGACGCCCCCCACATCGACGAGCGTCAGAAAAAAACTTCCGTCGGGGGTCGCCCATTCCGCGGTCTCGGTCATGGCGACGCGTTTGGGGACGGCGCCCTTTTCGGCATACCAGCGCTGCGTGTTCAGAAACCGCGGCAAGGCGTCCCCTTCCCACAGCGCGCGCACCTTGTCGGCCATGGTCATGCGCCACGGCACGACGCGCTCGCGAAACAGGCTGCGCCACCCATCGAACAAGACGAGCAACGGCAGCTCCTCCGGCGGCAGGCGCTCCTCGTGCCAGACCGGCACCTCGCCGCCCTCGGCCAGTCGGAACCAGTAAAAGCCGTGGCCATGGAGGGTCAGGAGGTAGGGCAAGTCCCCGATCGGCGGAAACGGCGTGCGCCCGATGAGCTCGATCGGGACGCGCCCCTTGTAAGCCGACAAATCGAGCTCCACCGGCTGCGCGGAGCGCGACAGATTGGCGACGCACAGGACCGTCTCGTCGCCGTAGGCGCGCACATACGCCAGGATCTTGCGGTTCCCGGGCTCCAGGAATACGAGCGCGCCGCGCCCGAACACCTTCGTACCCTTGCGGATCGTAAGCATCCGGCGGGTCCAGTTGAGCAGCGAGGACGGGTCGCGCGACTGCGCCTCGACGTTCACCGCGCCGTAGCCGTAGACGGGATCCATGATGGGCGGCAGGAAGAGGCGCTGGGGATCGGCGCGCGAAAAGCCCGCGTTGCGATAGATC
>JAKAXT010000072.1 GCA_021816425.1 Pseudomonadota bacterium
CCGATCCCTGATCGCAGCAGGGTCCGCCCCGCAGTCCTCAGGGTTTCAGGAGATTGAAGCCGTGCTGCTCGAGCTGCATGATCCGGATCACGCCGCCCGGGACCACCACGGCCTGCGGCAGAAGTTTCGGAAAGTGACCGGTCTTGGCCTTGATGCCGAGCATCGTCTGGTGGCAGGCGTCGAACTCCACGCCCTGCGCGTTCAGGCTCTGCACGCGCGCCTTGAATCGGCTATCGGCGAAGAGCAGCTTCAACCCGGGGCCATAGGCCACCACAACGACCTGGATCTTGTCGGACCCGAAATAATTCAGCACGTTGGCGACATTGGACAGCGCGAGCGCCCAGCGCTGCGGGCGGCCTTGGTCCACCTGCACGACCAGATGCTGCGTGGCGAAGGGGTGCGCGTGAATGAATTCGGGCTTATGGAAATCGTAATGCCGGAAAAGCGTCCAGTTCTCGGCGAACGCCGGCGCCGACAGAAAGCCCACCACCAGTACAGCCGACAGCCATTGGCCTAGCGTCTTCATGGAACCTCCCTCCTCGTGTCGAGTTCTCAGGTCCGGCGCCCGCGGCCTCCCTGGCGCCCGCGCACCATCCTAACCGCAATGGACTATCCGGGAAAGGCCGGCCGATGCACGATCCCGCTCAGGGGCGGGTGCCGACGACGACCGCCTCGCGCCCTTCGAGGAATTCGAATATTTCCGGCGACAGGCCGGCGGCCTTGAAGGCTTCGGCGATCTCGCCCGGCCTCAGGAAATGATTCCCCTGGACATGCTCGGTGAGGTTCTGGAAGGCCACCATGCGCCGCTTGGGCTCCCGCAGCGCCGCGCGCTGCGCGGGCCAGTGCGGCTCCCAGATCACGGCCGACCCGCCGGGCTTCAGATGATCGTGGAGGATGGTAAAGACCCGCTCCTTCTCGTCCCAGACGTGGTGCAAGGCGCGATTCAAGGCGATGATGTCGGCCGCCTCAGGGCTTTCGAAATTGTAGATGTCGCCCTTGGTGAATCGCACCCGATCCCCGAGACCCGCCGCCTCGGCGCGCTCCTGCGCCTGCCGGACGTTCTCCGCGAAGCCGTCGACGCCAAGGCAGCGCAGATTCGGATAGGCGCGCGCGAGCCGCATGAGATACCAGCCGTTCCCGCAGCCGAGATCCACGGCAAATCCGCCACGCTCGGCGGCCCGTGCATAGACGGGCAGCGCAGGCAGGATGGCGCTCTCGAACACGGGCCCGAACTGGGCCTCGAGCATGGGCCCGAACCACGGCAAAATGGTCTCGCGCTCGGCGAGCACCGATTCGCCGGGGCGCTCCCCGCTCCTCATGAGCCCCGCGGCGCGTTCCGCCATATGCGCGCTGAGCACCCCCTGGACTGCGAACGGCATGAGCGTCCCGGCCGCATCGGGCAGGAAGGCGCGCCCGAGGTCCGTGAGCGCAAAGCCCGCGGAGCGCTCATCCAGGAGCTCGAAGGCGTAGGCCGCGTCGCACCAGCGCACGACATAGCCCGCGTCCTGCCCCGCCGCCTTGGCGATCGCCGAAGCCGGCGCGCATTCAAGGCGCGCGAGCGCCGCCAGCAGGCCCCCGCTCACGCCGATATAGGCGATCGACAGCCGTACCGCCCCCTGGATGTCCTTCAGGATGGTCTCGCGCAGACGCGCCTCCACCGGAGCGCTTGCCATGTCCTTTCCTTGCATTGTGCGATCACCTCGAAATCCGGAACTCACTGAAGCGCGAAGGGCGCGCCGGATACCCTCCCGCCGCGCCCTCGAAAAAACCGTCCCCGCTGTGGGCCGGCGTTACGCGCCTTCCACCGCCTTCATGCTGAGACGGATGCGGCCCTGCTTGTCGACCTCCAGCACCTTCACGCGCACCGTCTGGCCCTCGGCCAGCTTCTCGCTCACGTTCTCGACGCGCTCGTGGGAGATCTGCGAGATATGGACGAGCCCGTCCTTACCCGGCAGGATGGTGACGAAGGCCCCGAAATCCATGAGCTTCGCCACGCGCCCCTCGTAGATCATGCCGACCTGCACTTCCGCCGTGATCTGCTCGATGCGGTGACGCGCCTCCTGACCGGCCGCGTTGTCCACCGACGCGATCTTCACGACGCCGTCGTCGTCGATGTCGATGGTCGCCCCGGTCTCCTCGCACAGGGCACGGATCGTGGCCCCGCCCTTGCCGATGACGTCGCGGATCTTCTCGGGATTGATCTTGAAGGTGATGATGCGCGGCGCGTACTCCGACATCTCCTCCCGCGCCTCGGGGACCGTCGCGTTCATGATCTTCAGGATGTGCATCCTTCCGTCACGCGCCTGCTTCAGCGCGGTATCCATGATCTCGCGGTTGATGCCTTCGATCTTGATGTCCATCTGCAGCGCGGTCACGCCCTCGCTGGTGCCGGCGACCTTGAAATCCATGTCGCCCAAGTGGTCCTCGTCGCCCAGAATGTCGGTCAGAACCGCGAACCGTTCGCCTTCCTTGATGAGGCCCATGGCGATACCCGCGACCGGCGCCTTGGTCTTTATGCCCGCGTCCATCAACGAGAGGCTCGTCCCGCACACGGTGGCCATGGAGCTCGAGCCGTTCGACTCCGTGATCTCGGAGACCACCCGCAGCACATAGGGGAACTCGGCCAAATCCGGCAGGACCGCGGCGATGGCGCGCTTGGCCAGGCGCCCGTGCCCGATCTCGCGCCGCTTGGGGCTTCCCACCCGGCCGGTCTCGCCCACGGAGGACGGCGGGAAGTTGTAATGCAGCATGAACGGGTCCTTGCGCTCGCCCTCGAGGGCATCGATCATCTGCGCGTCGCGTCCCGTGCCCAGGGTCGTCACGACCAAGGCCTGCGTCTCGCCGCGCGTAAAGAGCGCCGAGCCATGCGTACGCGGCAGCACGCCGGTGCGTATGGTGATGGGGCGCACGGTCTTCGTGTCACGGCCATCGATGCGCGGCTCCCCGCTCAGGATCCGTCCGCGCACGATGCGCTTCTCGAGATCGCCGAAGGCCGCCAGGACCTTATCGGCGTTGGGCTTGGGGGCATCGCCCGCGAGTTCCGCCACGGCCTTGTCCCTGATCTCCGCGACCCGGTCCTGACGCGGGAGCTTCTCGCGGATCTGATAGGCCGCCGTGAGGTCGGCGCCGACCGCCGCGGCGATCGCCGTCGTGAGTTCGGCGTCCTTCGCAGGCGGCGTCCAGTCCCAAGGCTGGACCTTTGCCTCGGCCACCAGTTCGTCGATCGCCTGGATCACGGCGCGCATCTGCTCGTGACCGAAAAGCACGGCCCCCAGCATCACGTCCTCGGGGAGCATCTTGGCCTCCGACTCCACCATCAAGACGGCGTTGCGGGTCCCCGCCACGACCAGATCGAGCGCCGAGGTGGTGAGGTCGGCCATCCCCGGGTTCAGGAGATACTGGCCGTCCCGATAACCCACGCGCGCCGCCCCCAAGGGGCCCTTGAACGGCATGCCCGAGAGCGAAAGCGCGGCCGATGCGCCGATCATGGAAATGATATCGGGGTCGATATCGGGATCCAGCGACATCACGGTCGCGATGATCTGGACTTCATTGGTAAACGACTTCGGGAACAGCGGTCGGATGGGGCGATCTATGAGGCGGGACGTCAGAATTTCTTTCTCGGAGGGGCGCCCTTCGCGCTTGAAGAAGCCGCCGGGGATGCGCCCGGCGGCGTAGGAGCGCTCCTGGTAATCCACGGTGAGCGGAAAGAAATCGCGGTCGGGGGCCGCCTGTCGCATACCCACGACCGTGACCTGCACGACCGTGTCGCCCATGCTGGCCATGACGGCTCCCGTGGCTTGGCGGGCAATCTCCCCGGTCTCGATCTTGATCGTATGGCTGCCATACGGGAACGTCTTTGTGATTTTACCCAACTCGCTTATCCTCCGCTTCGATGCTCTTCTCGGTGTGTCTCGCCTTACTTGCGCAGGCCAAGCCGCGCGACGAGGTCCCGATAGCGACCGGCGTCCACACGCTTCAGGTAATCCAAGAGCTTGCGCCGCTTGCTCACCATCCGCAGAAGACCTTGGCGGGAGTGATTGTCCTTTTTATGGACGGCGAAGTGCTGCGAAAGATCGTCGATATGGGCCGAGATCAACGCCACCTGTACCTCGGGGGAGCCGGTATCGCCCTCGCCCCTGCAGTACTCCTTGATTACCTGCATCTTTTTATCGACTGTAAATGCCATACCGCCCTCGCTTAAGCCCCGAAACAACTGTGAGAAAAGGATAAATGGGTATTCTAACCGCGCGCGCCCATCGGCTCAACATGCCCGCCCGCCGCGACCCAGAGACGCTTGGGGCGGATTTCACCGGCCAGGGCCTGCCAGCCGATCCCGAGGAAGACCCCGGAGTCGTCATACAGGCGAACCCAGCCCTCGCCGTCCCGACCGCCGACATGCACGCTCTGCCCGCGCTGCACGGCCCGCGCCAGAAACCCTGGCAGGGCCACGGCGGGCAGGCCCGTGAGCGCGGCATCGCTCTGCTGGAGCGCGGTCTCCGGGCCTACGTCGGCCAAGGGGACCGCCTCGTCGACCGTGAACCGCCCGACCGCCATGCGCCGCAGGGCCTTCACGTGCCCCCCGCAGCCCAAGGCCTCGCCCAGATCATGGGCGATGCTGCGCACATACACGCCCTTGCCGCAGGCGATGTCGAGCGTGAGGTCGCAGCCTGCGCGGTCGACGACGTCGATCGCCGCTACGAAGACGCTGCGGCTTTCCGGCGGGGTCGGGTCGCCGCGGCGCGCCCGCTCGTAAAAGGGCCGACCACCCTGCTTGATCGCGGAGAACCGTGGCGGGACCTGATCGATGCGGCCCACGAAACGGCCCACGGCCTCCTCGATCGCGGCATCGGACACCGTCACCGGCCTGCGGGCCACCACCTCGCCCTCGCGGTCGTAGGTCGTCGTGCTGGCCCCGAGCGCGATCGTGGTGCGATAGCGTTTGTCGGTGTCCACGAGGAAGGACGCGGCCTTCGTGGCCTCGCCGAAGCACAAGACCAGCACACCGGTCGCGAGCGGGTCCAGGGTCCCCGTATGGCCGCCCTTGCAGGCGCGCAGCCTTTGCCGCGCCTGCCCCAAGGCCTGCGTGGAGGTCAGGCCCTCCGGCTTGTCGAGCACCAGGAGGCCGTCCCGAGGCACGCACGGGGCCTTCATGACCCCCCTTCCTCGCCGCCCCGCTCGCGACGGGCCCGATCCAGTAAGGCGTCGATGCGGAAACCCTGATCGACCGACGGGTCATAGCTGAAGACCAGGTTGGGCACGATCCGGAGGCGGAGCCGGGCGGCCAGATCGCGCCGCATGCGGCGCGCCGCGTGGTTCAGGCGCGCCACCGCCGCGCGGGCCGCCTCCTCGCCCAGGTAATGGGTGACGTATATGCGGGCCTGCTTCAGGTCGGGACTCACGTCCGCCTCCGGTAGCGCCGCGGCACGCGTCTGGGCATCGTCCATCTCGGTCAGGACCCACTGCGCCGCCTCGCGCAAGACGAGCGCGCCCACGCGAGAGGCGCGTGAACCGGACTTGGGCGCGTGGCGTCTCAAAGGGTTCGCGCGACCTCGACCCTTTCGTAGACCTCGACCTGGTCGCCCACGCGGATGTCCGTATAGTTCTTCAAGGTCATGCCGCACTCCATGCCCGCCTTGACCTCCGACACGTCATCACGGAAGCGCCGCAGGGATTCGATCTCGCCGTCGTAGATGACCACGTTGTCGCGCAGTACGCGCGCCTGCCGTCCCCGCTTGATCGTCCCGTCGGTCACCTGACACCCGGCGATGGTGCCGGCCTTCGACGTCTTGAAGACCTCGCGGATCTCGGCGTTGCCCACGACGTCCTCGCGGAACTGGGGCTTCAGCATGCCGGCCATGGCCGCCTTCACCTCGTTGACCGCGTCATAAATGACGTTGTAATAATGGATGTCCACGCCCTCGGACTCGATCAGGCGCCGCGCCCCCGTATCGGCGCGCACGTTGAAGCCGATGATGACGGCATTCGACGCCACCGCGAGGTTGACGTCGGACTCGCTGATCCCGCCCACCATGCCGTGGACGACGCGCACCTTCACCTCTTCGGTCGAAAGCTTCTCGAGCGCCTCCGTCAAGGCCTCTACCGAGCCCTGCACGTCGGCCTTCACGATCAGCGTCAGGGTCTTCACGTCGCCGTCCTGCATCTGCTGGAACATATTCGACAGCTTGGACGCCTGCTGGCGCTGGAGCTTCACATCCTTGTACTTGCCTTGACGGAAGAGCGCGATCTCGCGCGCCTTGCGCTCGTTCTCGACCCCGGTCACCTCGTCGCCGGCGTTGGGGACCCCGGACAGACCCTGGACCTCGACGGGTATGGACGGCCCGGCTTCCTTTATGGAGCGTCCCGTCTCGTCGGTCATCGCGCGGACCCGGCCCGACTCGCGCCCGGCCAGAATCACATCGCCCTTGCGCAGAGTGCCTTCCTGAACCAGTATGGTCGCGACCGGTCCGCGGCCCTTGTCGAGCCGCGCCTCGATCACGATGCCGCTCGCCATGGCGCTGCGCACCGCCTTCAGCTCCAGGAGCTCCGCCTGCAGCAACACCGCGTCCAGCAGATCCTCGACCCCCTTGCCGGTCTTGGCCGACACCGGCACGAAGATATCCGACCCGCCCCACTCCTCGGGCACCACCTCGTGGGCCACGAGCTCCTGCTTGACCCGCTCCATGTCGGCTTGCGGCTTATCGATCTTGTTCACGGCCACCACGATCGGCACGCCGGCCTCGCGCGCATGGTGGATGGCCTCGACGGTCTGCGGCATGACGCCGTCGTCCGCCGCGACCACCAGGATGACGATATCCGTCACCTTGGCGCCACGCGCCCGCATGGCCGTGAATGCCTCGTGGCCGGGCGTATCGAGGAAGGTCAGCATGCCTTTGGGCATCTCGACGTGATAGGCGCCGATATGCTGCGTGATGCCGCCCGCTTCGCCACTCGCCACCTTGGTCTTGCGGATATAATCGAGCAGCGATGTCTTGCCGTGATCGACGTGACCCATGACCGTCACGACCGGCGGACGCGGCTCGAGCGCCACCCCCTCGTGGTCGCCCGTCTTCAGGGCCGCCTCGGGGTCGTTGCTGCGCGCTTCGTGGGCGACGTGCCCGAGCTCTTCCACGACGATGGTCGCGGTCTCGCGATCGAGCACCTGGTTGATGGTGACCATCATTCCAAGCTGCATCAAGACCTTGATGACCTCCACGGCCTTGATCGACATCTGCTGCGCGAGCTCGGCCACGGTGATGGCCTCCGGCAGGTACACGTCACGCACGACCCGCTCGGTGGGCATCTCGAACGCGTGCTGGCCGCTCATGCTGGTCACCACGCGCTTGCCTCCCTGCGCGCCCCTCTGCGGGGGGCCCGTGGGCCTCTTCTGCTTGCGATCCGGCGTCGCGCCTCTTGGCAGGGGCCGCTCGCGGCGCTCGTTGCGTCCGCGCTCCGGCCGCGTCTCCTTGCGCGTCGTGCGGCCGGCGGCCGGCTCCTTCGCCGCGGCCGGCTCGCCCGCCTGCGCGGGGGCCGCCGCGGGTTCGGGCTCCGCCACGGTCTCGGCGACGGGCTCGGGCGCAGACGCCGCGGGTGTCGTCTCCGGCACGGGCGGCGGGCTGGCAGCCGCCTCGGCCACAGACTCCAGCGGATGCTCGACGACCTCCTCCGGCGTCACCTCCGGCTCGGGCATCACCGTCTCCGGCTCGCCCGGCACGGGGCGCTTCACGAAGGTGCGCTTCTTGCGCACCTCGACCTGCACCGCCCGACTCTGCCCGAATCGCGAATTCTGCACGATCTTGCTGGTCGACTTCTGCGTAAGGGTGATGCGCTTGGCTTCCGGTTCCCCGGCGCCATGGTGGGTGCGCAGGAAGTTCAGGAGCGCCATCTTCTCGTCGTCGCTCAGGGGGTCACTGGTCTTCTTGCCTGCTATCCCGGCGGCGACGAGCTGCTGAAGGAGCTTGTCCGCCCCTACGCCTATCTGCTCTGCAAAACTTTTGACTGTGGTCTCAGGCATCGTTAAGTCCGTCAGGCCCCCTGGCCCTGGTCGGCGAACCAGGGTGCGCGAGCAGCCATAATGAGGGTACGGGCCCGTTCCTCGTCCAACCCTTCGATCGCCGCCAAATCATCGACCGACTGGTCGGCAAGCTCTTCCATCGTCTTGATCCCGTGGCTCGCCAGAAGCCGCGCGGTGTGTTCGTCCATCTCCGCCATGCCCAGGAGATCCTCGGCGGGCTCCGCCATGTCGATCTTCTCCTCGAGCGTTATGGCGCGCGTAAGCAGGATGTCGCGGGCGCGGTCGCGGACCTTGTCGATCTGCTCCTCGGTCAGGCCCTCGACCGCCATCATCTCCTGCTTCGGTACGTAGGCCACCTCGTCCAAGGTCATGAAGCCCTCGTGAACGAGAAGTTCGGCCGTCGCAGGCTCCATCTGCAGCTGTTCCACGAACATCTGGATGGCGTTGGCCGCCTCGGTCTCACCGCGTGCTGAGGCCGTCTCCTCGGTCATCACGTTCAGCTCCCAGCCCGTGAGCTCGGAGGCGAGCCTCACGTTCTGGCCACCCCGGCCGATCACCTGGGAAAGCTGCGATTCGTCCACTATGACGTCCATGCTGTGCAGCTCCTCGTCGACGACGATCGACTGCACCTCGGCGGGCGCCAGCGCATTGATGACGAACTGGGCGGGATCCGGCGACCACTGGATGATATCGACCCGCTCGCCCCCGAGCTCATTCGAAACGCTCTGGACACGCGAGCCGCGCATGCCGACGCATGCCCCTATGGGGTCGATGCGCGGATCCTTGGAATTCACCGCGATCTTGGCGCGCAGCCCCGGATCGCGGGCCGCGCCGTGGATCTCGATCAGGCCTTCGCCGGCCTCCGGGACCTCGAGCTTGAAGAGCTCGACCAGCAGCTGGGGGCTCGTGCGGCTCAAGAACAGCTGCGGTCCGCGTGGCGCTGAATGGACGTCCTCCAGATAGGCGCGCACCCGGTCTCCGGGACGCAGGCCCTCGCGCGGGATCATCGCCGATTTCGAGAGCAGGGCCTCGGCCGCGCCCAGCTCTATGATGGCGTCGCCGCGCTCCAGGCGCTTCACGACCCCCGTGATGAGCTCACCCTGACGGCTCTTGAACTGGTTTACGATCTGCTCGCGCTCGGCCTCGCGGACCTTCTGCACGATGACCTGCTTGGCGGCCTGGGCGGCGATGCGCCCGAAGTCCGCCGCCTCGATCGGCTCTTCGACATACTCCCCGACCTCGATATCGGGCTTGCGCTCACGGGCCTCGGAGAGACGCAGCTCGCGCCCCGGGAATTCGAGAATTTCCTGCTCGTCGGGCACGACCAGCCAGCGCCGGAAGGTGTCGTACTCTCCGGTCTTGCGGTGGATCTGGACGCGGGCGTCGATATCCTCCTTGTGGCGCTTGCGAGTCGCCGTCGCCAACGCGGCTTCGAGCGCCCCGAAGATAATCTCCCGGTCGACGTTCTTTTCCCGCGATACGGCCTCAACCACCATCAGAATTTCGTTCGCCATCACTGCCTCCAGCCGCCCTTAGAGTTCGGGCACAAGTCTCGCCTTCTCGATATTGTCGAACGCGAGATCATAACGCGTTTCGTCCGCTTCCAAGATCACATTATCGCCCACGAGGCCGACCAGGCGCCCCTGAAAGTTGCGGCGCCCATCCACCGGCGCCGCGGTCTTGACTTTGACCAGGGATCCCGCAAAACGCTCGAAATCGCCTCGGCGGGCCAGTGGCCTGTCGAGGCCGGGCGACGAGATCTCGAGCGTGTACTGGCCCGGGATCGGGTCCTCGACATCGAAGAGCGCGCTCACCTGGCGACTCACCCGGGCGCAATCGTCCACATCGATGCCCTGCGGCCCGTCGATGTAGATGCGCAGGGTTTTCTGCCCGCTTATGAACTCGATGTCGACCACCTCGAAACCGAGGTGAGTCACAGCGGGCTCCACCAGGGCGCGCAACCGATCCGCCTGAATTCGTTTCTCCATGACCATAAACGCAAAAGTGGGCATACGCCCACTTCCGCCAAACGACCTGTTACGAAATAAAGCCGGATTATAAGCCTTCCCTCGAAAACTTCAATGAGCGCCCCTAAACGCTTGCCATTGTCCGGGAACATGGTAGACTCTGCGCCCTTCGGTGCGGGGTGGAGCAGTCTGGCAGCTCGTCGGGCTCATAACCCGAAGGTCGTAGGTTCAAATCCTACCCCCGCTACCAATTCAATTCTGTATCCGGGCCCCTGGCGGTTTCGGGCGATCCCCGGAACATGGCCCCGACCGGCCTTTGTGGCGGGCCCGGATACCCATCCGCCCCGCGCGGCGCGACGAGCGTCCGCGGGCGGCGGATCCCGCGCCGATAACGGCACGCGGCCATTCCCGAAAAGTGGCCCGGCCTGGCCGAATCCCCGTTTACCCTGAAAAAGAAGAGGCCTTCGGGCCCTCCCGGAAGTCGCCGTGCGCGGCTAGGCGCCGTCCGGTGATGCGCGGGACGGGTCGCGGATGTTCCCGCGCCCTCCGACATCGGCGGGCAGGCGCGGCCGTGCAGACCCCCACGCGCCTCATTCAGCCCCCGGAACGACCCACGTGCCTCGCCGGATAGCGCGGAAATCGCGGCCCTGCGTAAGGTCGCGTCGCGCAAAAGATCCTTACGCTCGACCGGAACTCCGCCGACGACGGCCTCGGCCCGTGGCCGGCAAGGCGGGGCCGGACACAGGCCCCGCTCGCGATCGACAGGTCCCGGATCGCCGCTTTGCGGGCCGGGCAGGTCGACGGGGGGGGGTCGACCGGGCGGAGGCGCCCGTCCCCGTCCTCTGCCACCGCGACGGGCCCGTCATGGCCGCCGATGGGTCGCGGCCCGAGCGGGGAAGCGCCATTTTGTCGGATATCCCCTTGAACGCGCCGGGGCCCTTCGCCCCGCCGTGCAGCGACCGCGACGAGGACCCGACGCCGCGCCCTCCGGGCGACCTTTGCCCGGGAGACGGATGCCCCCGCGCGGACGAGGGGCGAGAACCGGGCGCGAGCTTTTCGGCGGCTGCGCCCGCAAGCCGTATCGATCACATCCGCCGACACGAGGTCGATCCCAGGCGCGCGGGCTGTCCGCGCGCTTCCGATCGGCGGGGCGGTCCTTTCCGGCCACAAGGGGGCCATGCTGACCCGGGCGGCCAACGGCTCGGGCGGCGGGACCTGGAGACAGAGGCGGCCCGCCCGCGGCGAGGGTGGCCATGGAGTCCCGTATCGTGCGAGGTCCGCCATGACACGACGGGTCTCCGGACGCCAGTTCCTTCGGCGCGCTTGCAACGGCGGTCATGGCGCTGCCGGCCACGGCCATCGCCGAACCGCCGCCGAAGGCGGGCAAGGCCCGCCTGCGCTGCCAGGACCACCCCAAAGGCCGCGCCCTGTGCGGGCGCCGCCGCTTCTTCCTGCCGGCAATCGGCCGCTCGAACGGTAGGATGGGGCGAGGCATGAAGACCAGCGGGATTATGGCCGTGGGTCGCTGCACGCGGGACGCATCTCGCCCCTCGGCTACTGCGTACTTTTCACCCCGCGGGTCCATCCACCCGCCCCCATAAAAAAGAAGGCCTCAAGGATCGCCCTTAAGGCCTTCAAGGTGAGGAGCCTAAAAACGCGTCAGAAGCGCGCGTTTACGTTGATGAAGTACTGGCGGGGCGCCCCGGGATCGGCAAGCACCGCTCCTGCGCTATTGCCACCGAAGTAGCCCCCGCTCGTAATGTACTCGATGGGGTTGTAGCGCTTGTTGAAGAGGTTGGTCACGCCCACCGTCAGAGTCACCGAGGACAGCCCGGCGATCCCCGTCCCGGCCTTGATCGCCACCTGCGTGTTGACGATATTATAGGACGGCATCTTGACGTCGTTCGTGGGCGCGTTGGTCACGTTGCTGAACAGATATTGCGTGCCCGTATACTGGTCGGACAGGCCCGGCGATATCAGGTAGCTTCCCAAGGCCACGCGGTAGTCGAGGCCCAGGGAGGCGGTGACGTTCGGGCTGTATGAGACCGGATAGCCGCCATAGTTCTGGTTGCTCCCGCTTGGCACATACGAATCGAAGTGCGCGCGCGTGAACGAGGCCGAACCGAACACGTGCCAGTGCCACGTGGGGCTGTCTTGCATGCTCAGGTTCACGCCCTTATACGTCGCGCTCGCGGTGGCGAACTCCGTGGTGGCGAAGTTTCCGCCCGTCGATACATAAGTGGCCAGGGTCTCGTTGCTCAACCGGTCCTGATAGACGTCCGCATTCATCACGAAATGGCGCAGGATACCCGAGCGGCGCAGGAGAACCCGCGTTCCGAGCTCATAATCGACGCTCTTCACGGGCTTTAGGCTCGCGAGATTGATAACGTTGCTCCCGCTATAGGCACCGAAGGCGTTGTCGCCCGGGTTCTGATAGGTCTTGGCGGCATTGGCGTAGAGGGACCAGTGGGGTGCGAGCAGGAACACCGCGCCCAGAGACGGCTCGAAGCGGGTGAAGACCTTGCTGTCGCTCGGCGCCACCGTCTGATTGGTCGCCCCGGGCGGCGTATAGCTTGCGCCGTTATTGAAAAATTGCGTCTGAAAGTCGACGCCGGCCACCCCCGGGGTGATCGTCAGGGCCTTGATCGGGGTGATCGCGTCCTGGACGAAGCCCGTGAGGTAGGTGTTCACGAGCGTGTCGTTGTTGTACTGCACGGGATTCGACGGGCTCGTGCCGTAGGTCTCGTTATAACCCGTGTAGGGGGTCGAATACGTCTGGTTGATCCACGACCCGCCGAACTCGATTCGGTTCATGGGCAACTTCAGGTCGAAGGCCAGGCGGTTGCCGTAGGTATCGGACCGCGGGTTGTAGTACTCGGAGTTCACGGCCCCCGGGGGCGCCCCGTTGTAATTGTAGTTGTCGACGCGCCAGTGCACGCGGAGATCG
>JAKAXT010000153.1 GCA_021816425.1 Pseudomonadota bacterium
GGTCGTACTCGGCGCCTCGTAGACGATGAGTATCAGCGTCTCTTGTCTGCAGCCCAAGCCTACGGCGGGGACATAGCCCTCCTTATCACCTGGGCCGTAGAGACCGCCATGCGGCGCGGGGAGATCGCGGCCATGCGCTGGGAGCACCTAGACCGGAAGGCTAAGGTCTTACTGATCCCCGAGACTAAGAACGGGGCGTCCCGGCGGGTACCGTTGTCTACGGTAGCGCTGGCGGTCTTGGACGGGTTACCCCGTCGCATTGACGGCCAGGTGTGGGGTATGCGTCCGGATTCCATCTCACAAGCCTTTGAGAGGGTCTGTGAGGCGGCTGACATTGAGGGCCTGACCTTTCACGACTTACGCCACGAGGCGACTAGCCGGCTCTTTGAGAAGGGGTTGAACCCTATGCAAGTGGCGGCAATCACGGGACACAAGACCCTGCAGATGCTCAAGCCCCGATGGCCACTTCAATTTCCCCCATCCGTGGCCAGGTCAAATTCCCCCAGCTGACTGACAGGACGTGTGGGATTGTTACGCGCCCGCGGCCGATTTGGCAAGGCGGTTTGCGGCATCTTTCAGGCGATAGCTACGCCCCGCGAACTCGAGGAAGGTGCTGCGGTGCATCAGCCGATCGAGGATCGCCGTCGTCAAGGGCGCATCACCCAGATAGCGCTCCCAGTCGCCGATAATGCGATTCGATGTGATGAACGTGCTGAGTCGGCGCTTGTGGCGCCGGTGCACGAGGGCCTGCAGTTGATCGGCGGTGTCGGCGCCCATCCGGCGCGCGAGGAACAGGTCATCCAGGATCAGGAGATCGGCCTCTGAGGCGGCCTGCCAGAGGCGCTGGCGGGCATTCCCTTGGGCGGCCACGAGCGTTCCGAGGAAGGTATCGGCCTCGGCGTACAGGACCCGGTAGCCCGCGCGCACCGCGGCATAGGCGATGGCCTTGGCGACATGACTCTTGCCGGTCCCGGGCGGGCCGATCAGGAGTGGATTCTCGCCTTCTCGCACGAACTTCAGGGTGTTGAGATCGAAGCAGGCGCGCTTGGGGATCTTGGGGTTGTAGCCCCAATCAAACTCCTCGAGCGAGACCCGCTCATCGAGCCCCGAGAGCTTGAAGTGGCGCTCGAGGAGGCGTGAGCGCCGGGTGTCGAGTTCATCGTGCAGGAGCGCCGAGAAGGTCTCGAGGAACGAGAGGTTCGCGGCCTGGGATTCCACGACCCGCGTCTCCAGGGTGGCGCGGATACCGGACAGCCGCAGTTGCTTCAAGGCCTTTTCCATTTCGATCAGGGACATTGTCATGCCAGACTCCTTTGTGAGTGGGTGATACGGGTTATGCATCCGAACGCGTGTGGCGTTTGAAGAACGCGGCATAGGTCGCGGTCTCGCGGATCAGTTCGTGGCGTTGCGTGGGCGCGGGGGGCGCCGCGGGGGTGCTGTCCGACCGCGCCTGCGCCTCCATCGCCTGGCAGACGGCGCCGAGCCGCTGTTCGGCGATCGCCTGGACGGCCTTGTATGTGGCCGTGCCGCGCTCAAGAGCCAGCGCGCAGGCCTGCTCGAGGACGGGGGCGGGGTAGCGCCGACGCAGGCCGACGATGCCCCACAGGGCGCGCTGCCCCACGCGCCCGCGGCGCTCGAAGAGATCCTGGCAGAGGGCGTGCGTGTGGGGGCCGATGGCTTGGGCCTGGGCGAGGATCCGGTGCGTCTGGCGCGAGGGATTGAACAGTCGCTCGGCATCCGGCAATTGCACCGCGCCTTGACGGGCCGCGCGCGGATGACGGCGGATGAGGGCCAGGGTCGTCACGTCGCGGATCTCGATCTCGTGGGCATAGACGCGCACGAGCACGCGCGCACCGATCGGCGCCGGGCGCGCCGCATACCACGCCCCGGCGATCTGCACCGTGGTGTCGTCTTGCACCGTGCGGGTGCCCTCGCTGAAGTACCGGAACGCGGTGAGCGGCAGGGGCTGGAGATACGGCCGCTCCTCCTCGAACATCTCCTGGACCTGGCGCTTGGTGCGGCCGTGGATGCGTTGCGCAGCCCAGGTCTCCTCCCAGTGCGCGAGGAACGCGTTCTGGTCGTCCAGGGACTCGAAGCGCCGGCCCTTCAGGGCGGTGGACTGGGTATGCTGGATGGCGTTTTCCACGGTGCCCTTGCGGTTGGGGTCCCGCACCCGCGCCGGGTCGGCGACCACCCCGTAGTGGGCGAGCATCGCGGCATACAGCCGGTTCAGCTCCGGTTCGTAGAGATCGGGGGTGATGACGCCTTCACGCAAATTGTCCAAGACCACATAGCGGCAGGAGCCGCCGAACGAGCGCCAGGCCTCCTCATGCAGCCGCGCCCAGGCCTCGGTACTCGACTTCCAGACCACGCGGCGAAACGAGCGGCGCGAGTACTTGAGCGTCATCACAAAAAGCCGCGGGCGGCGATAGCGTCCGTTGACCGGGTCGCGTGTCAGCGCCCCCTCGCCGTAATCGACCTGGGCCTCCTCGGCGGGGCGAAACTCCAGACGGTCGAAGGCCTCCGGCGCCTTATGCTTCAGGTGCCGGCAGAAGCGCTTGACGGAGTTGTAGCGGTGGCTAAAGCCGAAGCGGTCGACCAGGTCCTGGTAGATCGCCATGGCGTTGCGCCCGAGGCGCACCTGCGCCTCGATCCAGGCGCGATGATCCTCGCAGGCCGAACGCACACATGATACCGCCGCTGGGACGGTGAACCCGTCCCCTGAGGCCGGTGGCCGGGGTGGGGGATTTTGCGGGTGGGGGCCGGTGGCCATGGGGGCATTGGCCGGGGGCTCGGTCGCAGCCTGGGCGAGCCGGCGGATGGTCTTGCGATCAACGCCGAGTTTGCGGGCGATCTCGTGTTGCGAGACGCCGCGCTCCAAGAGCGCCAGAACCGCCTGCTTTTGCTGTGGCTTCAAGACATTCACCTCCGTATCCCCTCCTCCGATAATCGGCCAAGGGGCGATGATGTCCTGTCGGGATGCGTACGCCTACGGCGACGGATGCGTTACAGTGACGCTACCAATTCGTCACTGTAACGCCATCCAGGTGGGGGATTTTCAGGTGGCCACAGCTGGGGGAGTTTGGGTGGCCGTCGGGGTTCTCGACAAACTCCCCACCTGGCCTC
>JAKAXT010000073.1 GCA_021816425.1 Pseudomonadota bacterium
GGGCCTCTTCGGGCCACGTGTCCCCGGTCCCCGCCCCGCTTCCGCTCACCCCGAGGGGGCACGGCGTCCGGGGGGCGCTTGCGGGCGCGCTTGACCTTATAGTCGGCTGGAAGGTATAGACTGCGATCGTAAAGGGGGTGCTGCGATGGATCTCATTACGATCGGGACGTTGGCCAAGCGGGCCGGCATGGGCGCCGGGACGCTGCGCTACTATGAGACGCTCGGTTTGATCGCGCCGGTTGCCCGCACACGGGGTCGCTACCGGCTGTATCGGGATGGCGAGCTTAGGCGGCTGCGCTTCATACGGCGCGGCCAGGAGCTGGGGTTTTCACTGGAGGAGATCGCCGTGCTCCTCGGCCTGAACGAGAGGCGCGGGGCGCGCGCCGCGGACGTGAAGCAGCTCACGCAGGAAAAGCTGCGCGACATCGATCAGCGCATACGCGACCTTGAGCGCATGAAACGGGGGCTCGAGCGTCTGAGCGAGCGCTGTCACGGCGAGGGCCCGGCCTCCGAGTGCCCCATCCTGGCCGCCTTGAACGGCGACGACGGCCGCGCGGAGGCGCTGTGAATCGCGAGATCGAATTTGGCATTGCCGGCATGACCTGCGCCTCGTGCGTCGGGCGCGTGGAGCGCGCCCTGCAGGCCGTGCCCGGGGTGGAGTCGGCGGCCGTGAATCTGGCAAGCGAGCGCGCGACCGTGGTCTACGATCCGTCGGCCACCACGCCTTCCGACCTATCGAAGGCCGTCCGGGCGCGTGGCTACGAGCCTGTCGTGCGCGATCTCGAGATCGGCGTAGGGGGCATGACCTGCGCGTCCTGCGCGGGGCGCGTGGAGCGTGCGCTGGAGGCCCTGCCGGGCGTGATCGAGGCCAGCGTGAATCTCGCCACCGAGCAGGCCCATGTCCGGTATCTCGAAGGTGCGCTGGATGAGGATGCGGTGCGTGCGGCGATCACGCGGACCGGCTATCAGGCGCTTGCGCGTTCAGGGCTCGAGGGCGAGGCCCGGCGCGATGCGCAAGAGATGGCTGCGGCGACGCTACGGCGTGACGTGTGGATCGCCGGGTTTCTTACCCTGCCGGTCGTGGTCTTATCCATGGGCCCGGTCTTCGTGCCGGCGTTCGGGCGGGCTCTGGCGGCCATCGCCCCCACCGCGTTCTGGTCGTGGCTGGTGGCGGCCTTGACGGGGGCGGTGCTGCTCGCCCCCGGGCGCCGATTCTTCCGTCCGGGCTGGCTTGCGTATCGCCACCTGTCTCCCGACATGAACAGCCTGGTCATGACCGGGACCGGCGCGGCCTTCGCCTATAGTCTGCTGGTCCTCGTCTGGCCGCAGGGATTCCCGGTCGCGGCGCGCCACCTCTATTTCGATTCGGCGGCGGTCATCGTGACTGTGATTCTGATCGGAAAGTACCTCGAGGAACGGGCAAAGGGGCGCACGGGTGCGGCCATCAGGCGGCTTGCGGGTCTGCAGGCCAAGGTGGCGCGTCGATTGCGGGGCGAGATCGAGGAGGAAGTGCCGATCGGCGAACTCCAAATAGGTGAGTTCGTGCGCGTGCGCCCCGGTGAGCACCTGCCGGTCGATGGCGTGGTGCGCGCCGGCGAGAGCCATGTCGACGAGTCGATGTTGAGCGGCGAGCCCATGCCCGTAGCCAAGCGCCCGGGCGACCGGGTGGTTGGGGGCACGATCAACCAGTACGGTGTCCTGGAGGTCGAGGCGAGCGCGATTGGATCGCAGACGGTGCTCGCGCAGATCATCCGCCTGGTGGCCCGGGCGCAGGGCTCGAAGCTGCCGATTCAGGGCCTCGCCGACCGGGTCGTCATGATCTTCACGCCGGCGGTCTTGGCGATCGCGACGCTCACCTTCGGGGCATGGCTGGTGGCCGATGGGGCGGCCGGCCTGACCGGCGGACTCGTGAGCGCGGTAGCGGTGCTGGTCGTGGCCTGCCCGTGCGCCATGGGGCTTGCGACACCGGCGGCGGTCATGGTCGGCACGGGCCGCGCGGCGGAGCTTGGCGTCCTCTACCGCAAGGGGGAGGCGCTCGAGACATTGAGTCACGTGGATACGGTCGTCTTCGACAAGACCGGCACCTTGACCGAGGGCCGGCCGGTCGTGACCGACGTCATCGCGGCCGACGGCGACCGTAGCGCGCTCCTCGGTCTCGTGGCGGGGGCCGAGTCCGCGAGCGAGCATCCGCTTGCCCAGGCCATCGCTCGGGCGGCAAAGGGGGAGGGCGTACCGTTGCCCGCGGTCGCGGGCTTCAAGGCGCGGCCGGGATACGGTATCGAGGCGGAGGTCTTCGGGCGTCGGCTGCTGGTGGGCACGCGGCGCCTGCTTCAGGACGCCGGCATCGACCCAGGCGCGCTCGAGGCCGTGGCGCGCGATCTCGAGGCGCGCGGCAAGAGCGTGGTCTTCGCGGCCCACGGTGAGGGCGTGCGCGGACTGATCGCGGTGGCGGATGCCCCGCGTGGGCAGGCGCAGGGGGTCGTGCGGGCCCTGCGCGAGCGCGGCCTGGCGGTCGTCATGATATCGGGCGACGTTGAGGCGGCGGTGGCGCGCCTGGCTTCGGCGCTCGATATCACGCGTTACCAGGCGGAGGTCTTGCCGGCGGGCAAGGCGCAGGCGGTGGAGGCCTTGCAGCGCGAGGGGCACAAGGTGGCTTTCGTCGGGGATGGGTTGAACGACGCCCCGGCGCTCGCGCAGGCGGACGTCGGGATCGCGATGGCGAGCGGCACGGACGTCGCCATGGAGGCGGCCGACGTGACGATCAAGGGCTCGCTCGGGGCGCTCGTGACGGCCATCGATCTCTCGCGGCGCACGCTCGCGACGATACGGGGGAACCTCTTTTGGGCGTTCTTCTACAATGTCGCCCTTATCCCGCTTGCCGCCGGGCTTTTCTATCCGGCCTTCAAGGTCCACTTGAATCCCATGCTGGCGGGTCTGGCCATGGGCTTCTCGAGCCTCTTCGTCCTCACCAACAGCTTGCGGCTGCGGTATTTCCAGGGGTCGAGAATCGATGAAGCGGTCGGCGCCACGGCGCCTGCGCCGGGCCCGCAGCCTCGGTCGTCGCGGGCATTTTAGATACCGGGATCCGGATCATTTCACACATCCATGGCACGAAAGGAGCAGATGATGAGCGTCACAACCTTGCATATAACGGGCATGACATGCGGCCACTGCGTTGCGGCGGTCACGGCGGCTTTGAAGGCGGTACCGGGGGTCGAGTCGGTGCAGGTGAATCTCGAGCGCGCCGAGGGCGTGATCAGGGGCAGCGCGGGTGCCGATCAGCTGGTGAAGGCCGTGGAAGCCGAGGGCTATGAGGCGCGGCCTGCGTGAATCGGCGCGATCCCGCGAGGGCCGCCGCGCGTCAGGTTCGCCTGGCAGGCGGCCCACGGGCAGACAGGAGAGGCAGTGCTGTTCGGTCGAGGCGGTCGGGCCTCGCTTGACTTATAATAGAAGGTTCTGGAGCGGGCGCGGGAGGGTGATTGGCCCGCGCAGGGAGACAAGGCTGCGGCGGCGTGAGTGGCGGAAGGATGTCGTGCCGCATGAGTTCCGTGTGCTGAAAGGAGGCTACCATGGGCGATACAGAAAAATTGGATTTCGTGATCATCCTCATCACCGGGCCAGAGAACCCGAAACGCCTGCCGTCGGCGTTTTTTCTGGCCTCCACCGCCGCCGCGAGCGAGCAGAACGTCCTCATGTATTTCACGGGGCCCGCCACGGAGCTTTTGAGGAGGGGTGTGGCGGAAAGCATCTTCCCCCTGAAGGGCGGCAAGAGCGTGGCGGACTTCATGAAGCTCGCCTCCGACAATGGCGTGCGCATGATCGGCTGCGCGCAGTCACTTGAATTGAATAATATGACGCCCGCGGACCTTTTCCGGGAGATGCCGCTTCTGACCCCGAGCGCAGCCCTGCCGTCGCTCGCAGAAGCGGGGCGTGTCCTCACCTGGTGACAGGCCGCAGAGGCGCTCGCGGGCCCGGCTTCAGGCGACGGGCGCCCGCCCGGATTTCGCACCGGCGTGGACCGCGACGGGTGGCCGGCCCGAACCAGGGCCTTTCGGGGGCACGGGCCTCCATACGACCACAAGCAGGACTCGGCGCTGCGGGACCTCCGCGGCCGGCGCCGGCGATGGACCTTCCGGCAAGTGGGCCTGGGGATCACCTTGGGCGCGGCTATGCGAAAAGGCCGCTTCGGGTGTCATGCCAGACGGCATGAAAGGGTTCGAGCTCGGCAAGTGGCGCGCCCTGGATCCAGACCCGAGAGCCTTCTCCGGGTCGTAGTCCGCCAAAAACGCCCGGGCGGACCGGGATGCGGCGCGGCGCGCCGGCATTGGCGGCGCAGGCCCGACCGGTCGTTGGATCCCGCGCGTCTCGTCCGGGAAGTCTTGGGCTGCGTAACGGGGAGCACGTCGTTGCAAGGCGGGCGCCCGGGGCGCCGCGCGCAGACGCGGCCAGACGGCAGGCTAGGTGGCAAGCCTGGACGGGGCCTTTCCGGACAGGAGCGCCAGGAAGGAACGCACCCCGGCGGATTGGTAGGGCGGCTCGGGGGCCGCGACATAGAGGGTCCAATGCAAGGTCTCGGCCCCGGGCAGGGCGAGGGGCTTCACCTGCCAGTCCGGACGCTGCGCGAGCACGCTTTGGGCGACAAAGCCGATGCCAGCGCCGGCGGCAACGGCGGCGCCGACGGCATCCACGCCTCCGACCTCGAGCAGGAAGGGCGCCGCAAGGCCGCGGGCCGCAAGTTCGGCGGCGAGGGCCTCGCGCACGCCAGGGCCGTCATCACGCCAGATGACGGGGAAACGGAGCACGTCGGTCCAATCGACCGCAGGCAGGCGCAGCAAGGGGTGTTGCGGGCCCACCACGCAGGCGATCGGCTCCTCTCGCCAGGGCTGCACCCTGTAGTAGGGGGGCAGGTGGGCGCGGTCGAAGCCGCCATCGAAGAACAGCAGATCCCAATCACCCAGGGCGATCTGTCGCCGGTCGGTTATGTCGCCCTTCAGGTGCACGCGGACGCGCGCATGCCGCCCCTGGAAGGCCGCCACGAGCTCCGGCAAAAAGTAGTGCGCAAGCGTCGGTGTGGCCGCGATGCGCAGAGCGTCGTCCTGTAGGCGGCGGCGGCGCACGATGGCCTGCGCCGTATCGTCGAGCGCCGCGCGCAGTTTGCGTGCGGGTTCCAGGAGCGCGGTGCCCGCGCCCGTCAAGCGGATGCCGCGCCCTTCGCGTCGATAAAGGGGCTCACCGACCTGTTCGGCCAACTTCTGAAGACGTTCGGAGATGGCCGGCTGGCTGCGGTGCAGGACGCGACTTGCGGCCGTGAGGCTGCCCTGTTCGGCGACGACTAGGAATGTCAGGAGCTGGTCGGCGTCGATATCCATCGGTTTTTCCGATAAATCAGATCAATATAACCGATTTGAGGTCATGTGGCACCGTCCTTACAATGCGCGCATTGGGACGGGCGGGACCGCATTGGTGGGAACGACAGCAGGGGTGGGCGGATGAGTGGCGGTACGCGCGTGCCCCTGGATCCCTTCCGCTTCGTGGTCCTGAATCTCACGCTGGGTGTGGGGCATTTCCTCGTACTCTTCAATACCGGCGCCTATCTGCCCATGATCCCCTACGCGGCCGGAGCGCTCGGCCGGGCGATCAGTTATGGCGACTGGACGCAGGCGAATTTCTTCATAGCCATGGCGGCCGCCTTCCCGATCGCGCCTAGGCTCGCGGGGCGTTTCGGTGAGGTGCATGCGCTCGTGGGGGCCTTCCTGGTGTTCGCGCTGGCGTCCGCCGTGTGCGCCGGCACCCATGACTTCTGGATCTTTCTGCTGGCGCGGGGTGCGCAGGGGTTTTCAGGAGGCGTGACTGTCCCCGTGTCGCTGCGCGCCATGTTGCGCCACTATCGCCCCGACCGGCGGAATCTGGGTCTCATCCTTTGGGGTGTGGCGGCGCTCATGCCGTTTACTCTCGGGCCGACGGTCGGGGGCATTCTGGTCCAGGAGATCGGATTCCGGGCGCTCTTTGTCCTCAATATCCCGATAGCGCTGGCGGTCGCCGCCTCGTGCACGGTCGTATTGGTCCACCCGGAAAGCGATCTGAGGTCGCAGGCCATGGACTGGCGCGGACTGATCCTGCTCCTGGTCACGCTCGCCTGCGGTCTCTGGAGTCTCGACCTTGCGGAGGTGCGCGATTTCTGGCGGTCGCCGACTGTCGAGATGTTGGGGCTTGCGAGCGTGGTGGCGCTTGCTTTGCTCTTTGCCTGGGAACGCCGACACGCCGAGCCGCTCGTAGATGTGCGGCTCTTCGCGCGCTGGAATTTTTCCGTGGGCGCCCTCGGGCTCTTTTTTACCGCTCTTTTGTTCCAGGGGCTCATGGCCATCTTCCTGATCCAGTACGAGGTGACCATGGGCTATGGCCCGCTCTGGGTGGGGCTCCTGATCCTGCCCATGGCGCTCTTTTCGAAGCTCGCATCCATCCTTACCCACCGTTGGATGACGCGCATCGATCCGAGGCTGATCGGCGTGTTCGCCCTGGTCGGAATAGGCGCGAGCTGCGGCTACGTTGCCTCGTATGATCGCAACGCCTCCTTCGATGCCCTGCTCTGGCCGCAGGTGGCCGCCGGGGTCTTCGTCGGCAGCCTGTTTCCTCCGTTCGCGGCAATCGGTCTCTCGGGGCTCGCCGGATCGGCTGAGCTGAGGGCGAGCGCCGTCCTGAATCTCGTGCGGGTTGCGGGCCAGGCCTTCGGTATACCGGTGTTCGCCACGCTCTGGGAGGTACGCGACATCGTGCATCGGCACTTCCTCATCGAGGCCGACGGCGCGGCGCGCGCGCATGTCACGCGCCTGCAGGCGACGCTCGCGGGGCGTGGCTTGGGTCCATCAGCCGCGCATGCCGTCGTCGCGCGCGCCCTGGGGCGTGCCGCGGGCGAACTCGCCATGGGGGAGGTTTTCTATATCGGCATGTGGGGCTTCTTCATGCTGGCAGGACTTTGTCTGCTGGCGCGTCCGGTGGTCTTTGCCGAATCGGACGTGCCCGTGCGGCTCGCCGCCCAGGAACTCGTAGAGCCGTGACGCGCGCCGCCTTGGTCCTCCTGGCGGCGCTCGTCGCGGCGTGCGCACCCCTGCCGCGCCCGCCCAGACCTGCGGCGCCGCCGTGGCAGCCGCGTGGCTCAGTGGGGGTCGGACCCGTGCGGCCGGGGTCCATGAAGCGGCACGGTCGCTGGTGGCTCGCGGTCGGCAGTCACCCGCTCGATGTCGTGATGGTCGCCGCCATGCGCGGCAACCCCTCGCTTGCCGAAGCCGCGGCGCGCGCCCGCGTGGCGGCCGCCGAGCTGCGTTTGACGCGAGCGGGCGGACGGCCGCACCTGTCGGCCCGGGGGCGGACGACGGCCGAACGCTTCTCGAGAAATGGGCTCCATGGTCCGGTCAACGGGCAAAGCCTCCTCTATACCGAGGTCGATCCGCTCGTCGGACGCTGGCATCTGACAGAGTTTGGGCGCGTGGACGACGAGGTGCGTGCGGCGTTCGGAGCGGCCCAGGCGGCCAAGGCCGGTCGGGCGTGGGCGCGTCTCATGGTGGCGGCGCAGGTGACGCGGACCTATTTCGCGGCGGAGGCTGTCCGTGAAGAGCGCGCCTGCTGGACCGCCCTGCGGCGGGACGCCCGCGGCCGCGTGGTCCTGGCGCGAATCCGCCGACGTGAGGGTGTGGGCGGCGCACGGGCGGTCTACGCGAGCGAAGAGGCCCTGGCGGCGGCCGACCAGGGCTACCGGAAGGCCGCCACGTCGCTCGTGCGTCTGCGCGATGCCCTGGGTGCCCTGGCGGGACGCGGACCCGCGTTCGGGCGACACGTGGCGCTCGGGGCCCTGCCCGGTCCAGCCCGCCTACCCCTGCCTTCGGTCATACCCTTGGCGCTCGTTGCGCGCAGGCCCGATGTGGTGGCCGCGCGCAGGCTCGTTGCGGCCGCCGCCGCGCGCGCGGGGGCGGCGCGGGCGGCCTTCTATCCGGACGTCAATATCGCCTTTTTCGCCGGCTGGAACAGCATTTCGCTCGGCGATCTCTTCAATCCCGCGAATCTCGCGCACGCGATCGGGCCCATCGTGACGCTGCCGATCTTCGAGGGCGGGACCCTGCGGGCGGGCCTTGCCAGGCAGGACGCGGCGTTTACGATGGCCCGCGCCCGGTATCAAGGCGTGCTCGTAGGCGCGGTGCGCGAGGTCGCCGACCGGGTGGCGCGCTGGCGGCGCGTCCGGCGTGATCTTCGAACGCAGACGCAGGCCGTGCGTGCCGCGTACCGGCAAGAGGCGCTGGCCGGCCAGGCCTTCCGCTCGGGACTGACGAGTCGGGCGCCGCTCTTGAACGCGGATCGGGCGTGGTGGCGCGAACGGCTGCGGGCGATCGCGCTGCAGGAGGCGCAGGCCGCGACATGGGTGGATATAGAGGAGGCGATCGATGGGCAGGCCGGCTGAGGGCGCGGTCTCGAACGATGCGGCACGGGCGCACCGCGTTCGTTGGGTCGTGGCGCTGATAGTGTTGGCCGTGCTCGGGGTCTTTCTGTACGGCGCATTCTCCGGGCGCTATGACGCCGAAACAGACGACGCCTACGTCGCGGGCGACCTCGTGCCCGTCGACGCGCAGACCGCGGGGACCGCATCAGCCGTTTTCGTGCGTCGGACGCAGTTCGTGCACAAAGGAGAGCGGCTTTGCGTCCTGCAGGGGGCGCGGGCGCGTATCGCGCTGGCCCGCGCGTCCGCCTCGCTGGATTCCTCGGCGCGCCACGTGCAGGCCCTGTTTGCGCAGGTGCAGGTTTTGCGCTGGCACCTGAAGAGCCTGGGCTGGAAGCGCGCGCGTCTCGCGGAGGATTTGGCGCGCTACCGAAGGTCGCTTGCTGGCGGCGCGGTGTCGGCCATCCGCGTGGAGGACACGGAGCTGCGTGTTCGGGCCCTGGACGCGCAGATCGGCGAGACCCGTGCGGCCCTCGAGGGCGCCCGGGCCCTGGTGCGCAAGACCACCGTGGCCGACAATCCGCAGGTGCGCATGGCAGTCGCGCGCGTCGAGGCCTCGGATCTTGCCTGGCAGCGGCGCATCATCCGGGCGCCGGTGTCCGGCTTCGTGGGAGGCCGGGCGGTCTATCCGGGTACCCAGGTCTCTCCCGGTGAGCGGCTCTTCACGATCGTGCCGCTCGACGATTTGTGGGTGGTCGCGAATATCAAGGAGACACGCATGCGCAATGTGCGCCCCGGGGATCGGGTACGATTGACGAGCGCCTATTACGGTTCCAGCGTCGTCTACCGGGGCGTGGTGCTGGGGCTTGCGCCCGGGGCCGGGAGCGCCTTCAGCATCCTGCCACCGGACAACGCCACCGGCAACTACATTCATATCGTGGAGCGCGTACCTGTGCGCATCGGTCTTCAGGCCTCGGATCTCTCCGCCCATCCCTTGCGCCCCGGGCTGTCCATGACCGCGCGCGTGCGCGTTCGCCACGGCCGGCGGTCCCCGCTGCGGCCTCTCACGGGCCGCGCCGGCCGTCATTATGAGACGCGCATCTACCAGAGGGAGCTTGCCCATGCCCGTGCGCTGGCCGCGCGCATCATGGCGCGGGGCGACGGCGGCGCTTTGCGGTCTGCGGACCCTAAGGGCCATCGATCGGGAGAGCAAGGGCGCCCGCCGGGCGGATGACGGTCGAGGCGCGGCACCGCGGGCTGCCTCGCGGGCGCCCTTGCGGTTCAGGGCGGACGCGAAATCCGCTAGAATCGGCGATGAGGGGGCGTCTTGCGCGGACCGCGGGCGCGGCCGGCTTGTGGCGGATCTTGGATGGGCGCAAGGACAAGCCGCCGCACGGCCGCCCCGTGGCGCCAAAAAGGGAGGATGCAGGTGCGGATATTGAGCAGGCTCGAGAGACGTTACGGCCGTTACGCCATCACCAATTTGATGGCGTATATCGTGGGCGCCCAGGGTGTCGTGTTTCTCCTGTCGCGCACGGCAAACGGCGATCGCATCCTATCCGAGCTGTTCTTCAGTTCCACGCTCATAGCGCAGGGCCAGATCTGGCGTCTGGTGAGCTTCATCCTGATCCCTCCGTCCTTTTCGATCTGGGTCTTCTTCATCCTCTATTTCTATTACCTGCTCGGTGCGCGCCTTGAAGAGGAATGGGGCAGTTTTCGTTTCAATGTCTATTACTTGACGGGTGTCGCGCTCAGCATCCTGGGGGCGTTTCTGGCCGGCGCGAGCGCCACCGCCACCTACCTGAATCTTTCGATCTTTCTGGCGTTCGCCACCATAGACCCCGAATTCAGTATCCTGCTCTTTTTCGTGATCCCGGTGAAGGTGCGGTACCTGGCATGGCTCGCGTGGCTCTGGGTCGCCTTCACGGTGGTGTTCGAGCCCTTACCGGCCAAGATCATGGCGATCGTATCCCTGGCGAATTATTTCGCTTTCTTTGGGCGCGATCTCAGGGCCCGGCTGCGTGGGGGCGCCGTTCGGAGGGTGCGGCGGGGTTTGCTGCAAGCCGCGCCGACGGTCGGCGGGCCGATCCATCGTTGCACCGTCTGCGGGGCGACCGAGCGTGACGAGCCGCGGCGCGAATTCCGCTATTGCTCGAAATGCGCAGGTCACCATGAATACTGTCTTGCGCACCTTGCTGCGCACGATCACATTCAATGACGAAAGGCAGGACGGGCGCGAGAAGCGCGCCGCGCAGGCCCATGGTGACCCCGGAGAGTCGGAAGGCGAAATCGGTGACGGGGTGATGGGCGTTATACCGATCGGCCCATAGACGAACTGGGAACCGGGCGTTTTTGCGATCATGTCCGGCATGGGCGTGGTTCGCGCCGGGCCTTGGCGTATGGATGGCGAACGACGAGGTCTTGCGGCCATGGCCGTTCGGCGCGCTCGGCCGCAATCGGCGGGAGGGCTTTCTCCCGTGCGCCGACGCGCAATCGCGGATGGAGCGGCCCCTAAGGTCTGCCGAAGTCGGCGGAAAAGCGGGCTCGGCCGAGGGCGTGGGCGCGTATGAGGCGGATCGCGCGCTTTGCGCTGGCATCGGCCGACAAGGCAAGCCGTCTGACGTCGAGGGCGTAGACCGTGAAGCGGTAGTGGTGGGCCGCAGACCCCGGGGGCGGACAGGGGCCACCGTAGCCTCGTGTGCCATAGCTGTTACGAAGCTCGAGGGCGCCGCGCGGGAGGGCGTGCGCGTCTGCCGCACCCGCGCCCGCGGCAAGTGCCCGTGTGGATGGCGGGAGATCGAGCACCACCCAATGCCACCAGCCGAAACCTGTCGGCGCATCCGGATCAAAGATGGTCACCGCGAAGCTTCGCGTGCCGGGCGGCGGGTGGCGCCAGGCCAGGGCCGGTGACATGTTGCGGCCGTTGCAGCCGTCTCCGCGGTAGATCTGATCCATGGGGATGGCGGCGCCCGGTTGCAGGGAGGGACTCTGCAGGACGAACCCAAAGGCTTCCGCGAGGAGGCACCCCGCGCTTAGGACGAGCCCGCAAAGAATTCGGCGTCCTGGCATGAAAGTCTCCGGTCGTGGTCGCGAACGCGCCTTTGGGTCCAGGCGTCCAGTATAAGTCGCAGGACCCCCGGCATGCCAGACGAGGGACCGGGGAAACGCCGCGCGTCGTGAATATCCCGCCTCTCGCAAGCGGTGTCGGCCACTTCAACCCCTGGGCCCCTGGGCCGGAACGGCTCTGGGCTTTTGTGAGCACCGCCGGAGGGAGGCCGCGCGCGCCACGAGGCTTCGAACTGCAAAAGCCGGGGCAAGTGGGCGCCCGCTTGGGCGGCGTCCTGCCGGGGCGGGGATGGGCCGCGGGATCCATCGCCGTGACCCGTCTCCGGGTGTGCGTTCGTTTGCACGTTGCCGGCGGTCGCCGGGTTCCTGGGTTTATAGGTCGATGGTTTGCGGACCGCATGCGCCTGACGCACCCGCATGCGATAGCACCGCTTTTTTCGGAAAACGGTGGGAAGACGGGGCGTCACAACGCGTCGGCATCGCGCTATGATGGCGGTACGAGCCGCCGTGTGTCCGCATCTATCGGTCCCGGAAGGTTTCTTCTTTGGAAGTGTGTCTGTGAGGGTCTGGAACGTGCAAGGCGAGACGTTGGAGCGGCAGTGGCGCATCTTGCGCGCGATCCCCCCGCACCCGAAGGTCATGACCGTATCGGAACTCTTGACGTTTCTCGAAAATGGCGCCCCCGACGGTGCGATCAAGGGTTTGAGTAAGCGTTCTCTGGAGCGCGACATCCTGGTCCTCGAATCGGTCTTTGGGAGGGTCTTGCATATCGACCGTTCGACGAAACCTTATCGCCTGTCGTGGAGCGGCGCTGCCCATCCGGACGGCCGGCTGCGGCTCACGGAGGCGCAGGCGGTGGCCTTCATGCTGCTCGACGCGCACGACGGCGATGCCCTGCCGCCGACACTGAAGACCGCCTTGCAGCCCTTTTTCGTCGAGGCGCGGGGAGTTCTGGCCGAAGGCCCGGCTTCCGCCCTAAGCGGCTGGCCGAAAAAGCTGCGCATTCTGGAGAAACGCAGGCCCGGCGCCTGTCCGCGGGTCGATCCTAGGGTATTGCAGACAGTGTGCGAGGCCCTGTTTCAAAACCGCCGTCTGACGGTGGCGTATCAAAGCGTAGGCGCGCCCAAGGCGGTATCGTACGAACTGAGTCCGCTCGGACTCGTGCGCGCGCAAGGGGTCTACTATCTCGTAGCCACCGCTTGGGGGTACGAGGACCTGCGCCATTACGCGCTGCACCGCATGTCGCGGGCCCTCATGAACACAGAT
>JAKAXT010000074.1 GCA_021816425.1 Pseudomonadota bacterium
GGTTCGGGTGCTCGAGGTGGCCATCGCCGACATCGGCAGGGTTCCGGCGCTCATCAATGAATACGCCGCCAAGATCCAGGAAATCGGCATGAGTCCGTTCAAGGGCTTCTAGGAGGCAGAAGTGGGCGATATCAACACGGCAATGACGGAACAGTATCGCAACGATTTCCTGAAGGAGGTCGAAGCGAACGTCGAGGAAGGCCAGTGGGTCAAGATGTGCATGCAGTGCGGCGTCTGTTCGGGCTCCTGTCCGCTCGGCCCCGCCTGGGAGCATCCCCCTCAGGAGATTTTCATGATGATCCGCGCCGGTCGGCGCGAGGAAGTTCTGAAGAGCGACTCCATGTGGATGTGCACGTCCTGCTACAACTGCATAGTACGCTGCCCGCGCGAGCTGCCCATAACGCACATCATGCACGGGCTCGCCAACTACGCCCACAGGCTCGGGCTTGCGCCGAAGATGAACCCGACCCGGCGCTTCGCCAAGAAGTTCTGGAACAATCTCACAAAGACCGGGCGCGTGAACGAGATCGAGCTTTCCGTGGGCCTTTACTTCATGGACGGGTTCAAGACGGGCATCGCCCGGGCGTGGGCCATGAAGGACGTCGGTATCGGAATGTTGAAGGCCAAGCGCCTGAACCCCTTTGGCTTCGTGACACACAAGGGTTGCAAGGACAAGAAGGGCATCCACAGGATGCTGAAGAAGGCGCGAGAGATCGAGGATCGGCGTAAAGGCTTTGCCGCCTGAGGAGCACCCATATGGCAAGAAAAGAATATTCCTTTTACCCAGGCTGCTCGTCGGAGCGCCTTACGTCCGCGTCCAATTACATGGTGTCGGTCGAGGCGATGTGCAAAAAGCTCGACGTTCAGTTAAACGAGATACCGGACTGGAACTGCTGTGGTGCCTCGATCGGCTACGCCGAGGGCGGTGAGTTGCCGCGCCACGTGATGAACGCCCGCAACCTCGCGATCTCCGAACAGGTCAACAAGGGGCAGGACGTGGTCGCCACCTGTGCCGCCTGCTGGCTCGGGGCGCGGGAGACCAAAGACCGGCTTGCCCATGACAGCGACATGCTTGCGGAGACGAACGAGGCCCTGCGTGAAGCCGGCATGAACCTCCAGTACAAGGGGGAGCAGGAGGTTCGGCACATGGTCGAGGTCCTGATCGAGGACCTGGGCTATGACGAGATGAAGAAGCCGGTGGTGAAGTCCCTGGAGGGCATCAAGTTCGCGGGCTATGTCGGCTGCCAGACCAACCGCCCCTTTGGGATCGCAGGCGAGTCGTTCGAAAACCCGAAATATCTCGACAAGCTCGTCGAGATCGTAGGCGGCGAGCCGGTCGAGAAATACGATCAGAAGGTCACGTGTTGCGGTGGCGCGCTTGCGTTCTCCGAACCGGAGAAGAGTCAGGCCCAGATCAAGAAGATCATAGAATCGGCCTATGACCACGGCGCGGAAATGATCGTGACGCCCTGTCCTGTGTGCCAGATGAACGTCGAGGTCTATCAGGGGCAGATCAACAAGCGCTACGGGACGAAGTTCAATATGCCCGTGATGTACTATAGCCAGCTCATGGCGGTGGCCTATGGCGGAAGCGCGAAGGACGCCGGTCTCGACGGCCAGGTCATCCGCGCCCGCAGGCTCGAGGAGATCGCCGCGAAAGGGGCGCGCTGATCGCCGCGAGGCGCTTTGCGCGCGAACGATCCGCAGCGGCGCCTGCCCGAAAGTTCGCCCCCGAGGATGGGGCGCGTCCGTCCCGTCTCCGGGGCGAGCGGCCTCGCGACGACCCCGGGATTCAGCCGGCCCCGCGTGTCCGCGCGCGGGTCTTCCCGGTCGGGAGCAATAGAGAGGCGGCCGGGACGTCGAGCGCCGCGGCGATCCTTCCCAGGCAGTCTATCCCGATATTACGCTTACCCCGCTCCATATCGCTGACATAGGCGCGGTTCACGCCGCTCAAGGCGGCGATGTCGTCTTGCGAAAGCCCTCGTACCCGCCGGGCCCGTCTGAGGTTGGTGGCGAGATAATCTCGCTCAGCGCTGGGCGCCATGCGGCCAATTCTATTGTAGATACAAGGGCATTGGCAAGGCTCAGTGCGGCGGCTTTTTGTAGACTCACGCCATGGAAACACTGGCCAAGCGGCTGCGCTACGCCCGCGAGCGGGCGGGGCTCTCACAATCCGAGCTCGCGAGGCGCGTGAAGATTCGTCCGCAGGCCATTCAGTTCATCGAGGCCGGTCACGTCCGCAGGCCCCGCAGCGCGGTCGAAATCGCCCGCGTCCTCGGGGTCAACGCCGAGTGGCTGCTGCTCGGCGAGGGGGCGGTGGAGGTCGCCGTACGCGAGCCCGCCGCGCACTACCAGGGGGAGCCGACCTTGAGCGACGAGGCGGTGGCCGTCGCGCGCCTGTGGATGGAGCTCCCGCAAAGCCAGCGCTTGGCGGTGAAGGAGACGCTGCTTGCGCTGCTCAAGACCCAGTCCTGAGGAAACCCCGGATGCGGCCGGATGGGCGGTTCGTGCCCGAGGGCGTATCGCCCCCGCCCGCATGAGTTTTCCCTGAAGGCCGAAACGGACGCGCCCGGCGACGCTTGACTGTTTCCGGGCCGAACGCGTGCCCGTTGCGCACGCGTCGCGCGGACGACGATCGCGTCGGCGTCTCACCGCGTCCCTCCGCGCCGCAGCGGGAGGGAATCCCCGCCCCTGCCGGTCGGGTTCCTTCGAGTCTGGCGGCGGCCATTGCCGTCGCCGCGGTACGCGCCCCTCCGGACCTCAGCGGTCGGCGAGCAGTTCCCGCACGACCGCAGTCCAGGTCGCCGCAAGGTTGTCGCGGTTGTATCCGCCGCCGCCCATCGCCAGCAGCCGGCCCTGCGCGTATTCGCCCGCGAGCGCGCAGAGCCGTCTTGCGGCATGGCGGTGGGCCTCGGGCGTGAAAGCGAGATGGGTCAGCGGGTCTCCGGCGATACTGTCTGCGCCGGCCTGGAAAAGGATGATCTCGGGGCGCGCCGCGCGCACGAATTCCTCGACCTCGCCGAAGGCCGCGAGGAATTCCCGGTCGCCGGCGCCCGGGGCAAGCGGGATATTGAGCTTGCGTCCGGCCCCCGCATCCCGCCCGCGTTCTTCGCGGCCGCCCGTCCCGGGATAAAGGAAACGGCCGTCTTCGTGGATATCGGCGCTGAATACGCAGGCGTCATCCTCGAAGTCGTAATAGACGCCGTCGCCGTGGTGCGCATCGATATCCACATAGGCGATACGGGTCAGCCCCTGGCGCTTCAGGCTCTCGATCAAGACCCCGATGTCGTTGAAGACGCAGAAGCCTCCGGCGCTCGCGCGTCGGGCATGATGGAGTCCGGCAATGGGCACGAAGACCCGCGAGGCCTCTCCCTGGAGCAGGCGGTCGGCGCCGGCCAGGACCGATCCCACGACATAGGACGCCGCGTCGAAGATGCCGGGCACGGCGGGCGTATCCCCGCGATCGAGGAATCCGCCGCCGGAGAGGGACTGGAGGCGTACGCGCCGGACATAGGCGGCGTCATGGAACAAAAGCAGCGCCTCCTCCGTAGCCGCGACCGGGGCGGCCGACCGCAGCGCGCGGCCGAGATCCTGCTTCGCGCATTCCGCGAGGAAGGCCCCCAAGCGATCCGGGCCAAACGGATGGCCGTCACCGAAACCGTAACGCCCCAGCGCCTCGCCTTGGTAGAGGACGACGTCGTGCCGCATGCGTGCCACTTTGCGCCAGGCGCGGATCCGGGACAAGCGTCGCCGGGCCTCGGCCGCGCTCATGCGCCGGCCGCGGTGGTCCCGGTCCCGTCGTGGGATGGCAGGTCCTGGGGCGCCCGCCGCTCGATCCCAGGCCTCGGTTCCTACGAGGGGCCCGCGCGCGTCAAAGACGGTGAACCCGCATCGCTCGCGTCCGCCGGCGCCGCCAGGAGAGGGCGCCCGGGCGGTCGCCCTGGGCACGGGCGCCGCCCGTCGCTCAGACGCGCCTGTCCGGACCCAGGACAGCCCCCGCGTCGCCGAAAGACGGGTCTCGCCTTTCGTCCCGACCGGCCCCGGGGGTCGCCCGGTCCGGGCCCCCGGAAACCGTCCGGCCACAACGGTTCGCGCCGGCCCGGCGGACAGAGGGGCACCGAGGCGACCGGGCCCTAGTGTCCGCCATCGATCCCCGGCACAATGCCTCATGCCCGATACAGCACGACCGCAGCTCGCCCCCGATCGCGTCTCCTTCATCGAGATCCTAGGCCATGCCATCGCCAACATAACGCCCTCCGCCATGGCCACGGTGACGATCTCGCTGGTCGCGGCGCAAGGCGGGCTCTGGACCTGGGCCGTTTATCTCGCCGTGGGACTTATCATGGTGCTCGTGGCCGCGCAGGTGGCGACGCTTGCGCGCGAGGCACCCGCCGCCGGGTCCCTGTTCGTCTCCGTCAGCCGGACGCTGCACCCCATGGCCGGGGTGTTGAGCGGCTGGGCCATGACCGGGGGCTATCTCGGGGCCTTGCTCGCCGCCCCCATCGTGGGCGGCCTGTTTGTTTCCAAGGCCCTGCGCATCGCGGGCATGGAGCTTCCCTGGCCGTGGACCGCCCTCGTGCTCGCCGGCGTGTCGTGGGCGCTTACGGTGCGCGATGTCGATCTGGCCGCGCGCTATAGTCTCATCGTCGAGGCCGTGTCGCTCCTGATCATCCTGGCGATCGGGGTCTGGACGCTCTGGCAGGCGCCGCCAGCGACGCCCGGGTCGGATCAGGGTGCGTTCGCCGCGGGTCCGTTCTTTCAGGCGATGACCTTGAGCATCCTCGCCTATGGCGGCTTCGAGACGGCGGCGAATTTTGGACGCGAGGCCCATGCGCCCCGGCGCGACATCCCGAAAGCGATCTTCGCGGCGGTGTTGGCAAGCCTCGCGTTCTACGTGTTCATGGCCTATGTCGAGCTCGTGGGTTTCGGCGAGCATGTCCGGGAACTCGCGCACAGCGAGACGCCGCTTAGCGTGCTTGCGCTGCGCGAGGGATTGCCGGCGCTGGCCTTCTCGTCGGATCTGGCCATGGCCATCGCGGCCTTCAGCGCCACCATCGCCACCCTGAACAGTCTCGGCCGCCTCCTCTATTCCATGGGCCGGCACAAGGTGCTTCCGGCGGCCCTGGGCGAGGTCGGCCGACATGGCACGCCGGCGATCGCCTTGCATGGGCTCGGCGCCTTGGCCTGCGGTTTTGCCATCGTCGCAGGCCTGCTCCACTGGTCTCCGCTTGCCATCGTCGATCTTTTTGGCGTCTTTACCGCTCTTGGGTTTATCATGATTTATCTTTTTGCGATGGTGGCGGTCCCGGTGCTGCAAAGGCGCCGCGGGCTGTCGCCGTCCCGACCGGCGCTCGCGGCCCTGGCGCTCGCCGGCCCGCTCCTGCTGTATGTCTTTGGCGAAAACTTCTGGGGGGCGAAGGGGGTGACCTTGGCGGCGGCTTACGGTTTTCTCATCTACCTCGGTATCGGCGGCGGGCTCTACGCGGCCTGGCGCCGACGCAGCGATCTGCCGGCCGCGGCCTTCCTGTTCGCGCGCGACGATGACTGACCCGTCCGGGCGGGAAAGGCGCTTCGTCGCGGAGGAGGGCCCGATGCGCTGGTCCTCCTTCGAGACGCGGCGGCTGGGCACGGTCGTCCTGGCCTACGTCGATCTCTGTCCGTTTTTCGTGTCACTTGGTCGCGCAGAGGAGGTGTGCGACTGGGCGCGGGCCCGCGGGCTTGGGCCTCTTGCGCACGACGACAGGGCGCCCCGCGCTCTACGCGACGCGGTTCAAGCGGTCGTCGATGGCGGGCCGCCGTATGACGGGCCGGTCGGTTTCGTGCGCGAGACCGCCTTTCAGCGCTCCGTGCTCAAAGCCACGTGCGCCATTGCGCGCGGCGAGACCCGGACCTATGGCGAGATCGCGCAAGCCATAGGGCGCCCGCGCGCGGCGCGTGCGGTCGGCAGCGCGCTTGCGGCCAACCCCCTGCCGCTTCTGATCCCCTGTCATCGGGTCGTGGGCGCGGGCCGTCGGCTCGGGTACTACTCGGATGGCGGACCCGAAATGAAGCGCCGCCTACTGGCCTGGGAGGACGTGGATCTCGCGTCCTGGCGCTGAGGCGCGAAGGCGCCGCGGAACGGTGTCACCGTCTGCCGCCGCCCGAAACGGAGCCCCCCGGCCATCCTGACGGCCGACCCCTCATGCCCCGGTACCGAGGCCCTGTGCGCCGAGTGTTGCCACGGGCGCGCAGTTCCCGCCGCCGCCCTGCGGCGCATCGGTCGGGCCGCCTCGTCCGCCACCGGGTGTCGCACGGCGCGGAAATCCACTAACCTGGACGGATGCCAGGTCGCCAAGCCACGATCGCCGTGCCCGCCTCGTACGATTTCGGAGCGGCGCTCGCCTTCTTGCGGGAGTCGCCCTCGGCGATTCTCGAGTCCGTGGACGGCCGGACCTATCGCCGGGCATGGCGGGCCGCGCGGGGATGCGAGCTCGTGAGCGTGGAGCGGGCGGGACCGGGCCTTTGCGTGCGCGTGGAGGGGCCGCACGTCGACGCCGAGTCGCTCGCCCAGGCCGTGCGCAAGGTCCGCCATATCTTGTCGCTCGATGTCGATGCGGACGCCTTTCAGGAACTGGTGGCGACCGATCCGATTCTCGCGCGCCTCGTGGGGGATGACCGTCATGCGCGCCCGGTCTTGATCGCCGATCCGTTCGAGTGCCTCGTCTGGGCCATCATCGGCCAACAGGTGGGCGTGGGGTTTGCCCGCAGCCTGCGCCAAGCCCTCGTCCGCGTGGTCGGTCGCGAGGTGACGTTCGGGGCATCCCGGTTCGGGATCATGCCGGAGGCGCAAGCGCTCGCCGGCCTCGACGAAGAGGCCCTGCGTGCGCTGCACTTCAGCCGCGCGAAGATCCGCTACCTGCGGACCGCGGCGCAGGCCGTGGCGGAGGGCGCCCTCGATTTCGCGTCGCTTGCCACCCTGCCTCGGGCGCAGGCCCTCGCGGCCCTGACGCGCTTTCCGGGGATAGGTCCGTGGACTGCGGAAATGGTCTTGATGCGCGGTCTCGGGATACGTTCGGTCTGGCCCGCGGCGGATCTCGGGCTCCGTCGCGCCCTGGCCCTTGCCCGGAACGAAAAAGGGTCCGTGAGCGAGGCTTGCGCGCGTGCCCTGGCGGCCTCCTGGTCGGGGTGGGAGGCCTGGGTCGCATACTTTGCCTGGCGCTCGCTCGCGCGATCCGCGCGCAGCCCTTAAGCGGCGGCCGTCCTTCCCCGAGGCTCGCGCGCGATGCGCATCGAAGTCGGGATGGCGGTCGTCTCGGCGTCGCTTCCGGTCCGCTCGGCAAGACTCCGCCGAAAGGGCGCGGCGGTCCCGCCTCCTTGGCGGGGCCCGCGGCCTTACGGGCGGGCGGGGGCGGCGCGAGCCAGGTCTCTACGCGACCGCGATCCCGTTGACCGCGGCATAGAGGCCGAAGCCCGCGGTGATGACGATGACGGCGAGCACGAATACCGCGTAAGGCCCCTGGAGGCGCAGGGGCCCGGGGAGGGCATGGCGCGCAAGCAGGTACAGGAATCCGAGCACGATCGGGAGAAGGACGGCATTCATGACTTCCATCGCGACCCCGAGGCTCACCAGATTGACATCGGAGGCCACGAGTACGCCGCCGAGCACGACCAGGGTCGTAAAGATTCCATAGAACCACGGGGCCTCGCGCGGGTGGTGCTCGAGGGAGTGCTTGAATCCCATGACCTCCCCTACGCCGCGCGCCGCCGTCAAGGACACCACGATCGTCGCGACGGCTGCCGCGCCGCTCATCCCCAGGGCGAAGAGCAATCGGCCGGTCCGTTGCCCCAAGAACGGAGTCAGGGCATCGGCGATCTGTTGGACGGTATCGAGGGGGGCATGGGGGTTGCTGCGGCCGATGGTGGCGGCGGTCGCGATGAGCACCGAAGCCATGATGAGCTGCGTCAGGACCGCCCCTATGGCCGTGTCGATCCGCGCCATCCTGAGCTGATTGAGGCGCAGCCTCTTATCGACCACCGCCGACTGTTGGTAAAACACCATCCAGGGCATGATCACGGCGCCCACATTGGCCGCCGCCAGGTAGAGGTAGCCCGGATCACGGAACGGGACATGCAGGCTATGGTGTAGCAGCGGCCCGAGGGCCTGGTGGGTACGCAAGGCGACGAGCAGGAACGCGAACTCGAAGGCGCCGACGGCAAGCGCCACGCGCTCCACCCCCGTGTAGGACGCGGTCCACACCATGACGATGAGGCCGCTTATGAGGATCAGCATGGTGATCCATCGCGGCACGCCGAACAGCAGGCCGACCCCGGCCATGCCGCTCAACTCCGTGAGGAGGGCCCCCAGGCAGGACAAGGCCAGGGTCCCGACCGACAGCCACGCAAAGCCGCGGCCGAAGCGCTTGGCGATCAGTTCGCCATGGCCTTCGCCCGTCACGATCCCGAGGCGGACCGTCAATTCCTGCACGATATAAAGAATGGGGATCAACACGGCCTGAAGCAGCAAGAGCTTGTCGCCCCATTGGGCGCCGCTCTGGGCGGCCGTGATCACGCTGCCCGCGTCGGTATCCGCCAACATGACCACCAAGCCCGGACCGATGACGGCGAACGCCGAGCGCCAGGGGGTGGACCATCTGTCGGAACGCCGACGCGACCGGGACATAAAAGGTGACCGTGAGTTGACGTTAACAATAATAAGATTCATTGTCATTTAAAGCAAGAGGATCAGCGCGCACTAATATGGGGCATTTGCCCCACTTTGGGATGCGCGGCGTGTCCCGAAATGGCGTATTTTGGGGGGTGAATCACTGGCCCGAATCTTGCCCAAGGGGATACCGTGGTAAGCCATGCGGAGAACATCATCGAGAATCTGACCACCGCGGTCGTTGTCGCGGATACGGCCTTGCGCCTGCAAGCCGTGAATCCGGCGACCGAGATGTTGTTCGAGCTGAGCGCCAAGCAGATGGTGGGGCAACAACTCCAGAGGCTGTGGCCGCAGACGGTCCCGCTCGTGAGCCTGTTCGCCGATACCCTGCAGACCGCCCACTCGTTCACGCGCCGCGGCCTGCCCTTGCCCTTGCCGGGCCGCGAGGTCGTCGTGGACATGACCGTCACCGCCATCCTGCCGGGGCGCGAGACCGATATCTGCGACGCCGCGTTGCTGCTCGAGCTCACTCAGGTCGACCGGCTACGCCGACTGGCGCAGGAGGAGGAGCTGGTGGATAGACACATGGCGCAGCGGGCGGTGGTCCGGGGGCTCGCGCACGAGATCAAGAATCCGCTCGGCGGCCTGCGCGGTGCCGCGCAGCTCCTCGAGCGCAAGCTCTCGGAGAGCGAGCGGGAGTACACGCGCATCATCATCCGCGAGGCGGATCGCCTTCAGGGCCTCGTGGATCGCCTGGCGGGACCCTCCCGCCCCTATCTGCAGACACAGGTGAATATCCACCAGGTCCTGGAGCATGTCCGGTCCTTGTTGTTGGCCGAAGTCGGCGAGGGTGTCCTGTTTCGGCGGGACTATGATCCGAGCATCCCGGAATTCGCCGCCGACCCCGATCAGCTCGTCCAGGCGGTCTTGAATCTCGTGCGCAACGCCGTGCAGGCCTCGAGCCGAACCGTCGTCTTGCGTTCGCGGATCGAGCGGCAGTTCACGATCGGCCAGCGGCGCCACAAGCTCGTCTTGCGGGCCGAGGTGGAAGACGACGGGCCGGGTGTGCCGCAGGCCCTCCGCGACACCCTCTTTTACCCGATGGTCACCGGGCGCGCCGCGGGCACCGGCCTCGGCCTCTCGATCGCCCAGGACATTGCGCGCCGGCACGGTGGCCTCATCGAATATGCGAGCCGTCCGGGACGGACGGTCTTTACTTTGTTTCTTCCCCTGAGGCAGGACTATGACGCGACAGGATAGCGTATGGATCATAGACGACGATGAGTCGATCCGGTGGGTGCTGGAAAAGGCCTTCCAGCAGGCCGGAATGGCCACGCGCTGTTTCACGGGTGCGAGCATGGCGCTCGATGAGCTGCGCGACGAGGCCCCGGATGTCGTGATCACGGACATCCGCATGAGCGGGCTTTCGGGACTCAAGCTCCTCGAGTCCATAAGCCACACCCTGCCGTCCTTGCCCGTGATCGTCATGACCGCGCATTCCGACCTCGACAGCGCGGTGGCCGCCTATCAGGGCGGCGCCTTCGAGTATCTTCCGAAGCCGTTCGATGTCGATCACGCCGTCGGCCTTGCGCGCTACGCCATAGAGCACCGGCGCCAGGGGCAGGTGGCCCATGCCGAGCGCCCCGAGGAGCCCCCCGAGATCCTGGGCGCCGCGCCCGCCATGCAGGAGGTATTCCGCGCCATCGGCCGCTTATCGGGGTCGCATATCACCGTGCTCATCAACGGCGAGTCGGGCACGGGGAAGGAGCTCGTCGCGCGCGCCCTGCACAATCACAGCCCCAGGTCACGCAACGCCTTCATCGCCCTCAATATCGCCGCGATACCCGCGGGCCTTCTCGAATCGGAACTCTTCGGCCACGAGCGCGGGGCGTTTACCGGGGCCTTGACGCAGCGGCGCGGGCGCTTCGAGCAGGCCGACGGCGGAACCTTGTTTCTAGACGAGATCGGCGACATGCCCCCGGACCTGCAGACACGACTCCTGCGGGTCCTGTCGGACGGCCAGTTCTATCGCGTCGGCGGTTGTGAAAAGATCCGCACCAACGTCCGCGTGATCGCGGCGACCCACCAGAATCTCGAACAGCGCGTCGCAGACGGCCTGTTCCGCGAAGATCTGTTCCATCGGCTGAACGTGATCCGTATCCATGTGCCCCCGCTGCGTGATCGGCGGCAGGACATACCGCTGCTTGCGCGGCACTTCCTGGCCGCCGCCGCGACCGAGCTCAACGTCGAGGGGAAGACGCTCGCGCCGGAGGCCGAACAGTATCTTTGCAAGCTGGCCTGGCCGGGAAACGTGCGTCAGCTCGAGAACACGTGCCGGTGGCTTACGGTCATGGCGCCTGGGCGCACCATACGAATCGCGGACCTGGCCCCGGAACTGAAGGAGGTGGACCCCGCGCAGGCCGGCGTCGACTGGCGGGCGGGCCTGCGGACCGTGGTCGAGCAGAGGCTTGCCCTGGGGGAAAAGGGGGTCTACACCGATCTCAGCGCCCAGTTCGAGCGCACGCTCATCGAGGCTGCGCTGCGCCACACCGGGGGCCGCAAGCAGGACGCCGCCCAACGCCTCGGGCTTGGCCGGAACACCTTGACGCGCAAACTCAAGGAACTGGATCTTTGACGCGACCCCCGCGCGCGGCGAGCCCCGCGAAGGCGGCGCTCGCCATGCGGGCAAGCCGGCTCAAGCCCGTCACGGCGCCCTCGGCATCGGGTGCGCAGGGCCGCCTCAGGTCCACGGTCTTCCGGGCGATGAGCGCGCCTGTCGCGACATCGTAGAGCCGGGCGCTCGCCGTGAATCGTACGAAGGCGCGGCGGGGCGCGGTGAAGTCTTGATCGAAGCGCGACAGAACGATCACCAGGCGATCGACCTGGTCGGGCGGTTTCGCGCCGGACAGGGGCGCGGCGCCGAGCCGCCAGCGGATGCGCGCCTCGAGTAACGCCGCAGGCGGCGCGATCCAGCGGTTCTGCGCGTAGACATGGATCGCCGTAGGGTCCTTGTAAAGCAGCCGGTAGCGGATGGTCGTGCCGGAAAGCCAGGGCGCGCTCCGGGCGCGCACGATGACGGGCGGGACGCCCGGCGGGGCGGCGTGGGTGCGCAGCGGCCCGAAGTCGTGATCGGTCAGTATCTCGGGCGCGCGTGACGGAAACAGGCTGCAGCCCGCAAGGCCCGCCACCGCCAGTATGAGAGCGATCGCCCGGCAGCTTCTCGTGTGGATCAAGGGCCCTCCTTGTAACCTTTTTCTCCCGGTCCCGGGGCGAGCGGCCGCGCGCCGAGCAGGAGTTCCCGGGGATGGTGACGTAACGATCGGCTGAGGCGCTGGACGTCCGCGGCGGCGCTCGCCAGGCGGTCGAGGGCGCGATTCACCTTCGGGAGCGTGCGTGTCAGCACGACATCGCTCGCCCCCTGCGCGGTCCGGCTCAGGATCTTCAGGCGGCGGCTCAAGGCGTGCACCTGCCGGGCGAGTCCGGCCATCTGCGCGAGCGTCTTGTTGGCCTCGTCTTCCATGGCCGGCAGGCGCCCGGCGGCGCGATCGAGCCGCGCCGTGAGGACGGTCCATTGCCGACTCGCGCGCGCGGCGTTTGCGAGCACGGCCCCGAGGTGCCGGCGGTTGGCGCCGCTCAGGGTCTGATCGACGTCATGGCTCAGCAGGCTGAGCTGGCGCGCGGCGTCGGTGCCGGCGCGCTTCAGTCGCGAGAACAAGGACGGATGCATCGGGATGCGCGCGGGGTGCGCGGCGGATGTCGGCAGCGGGCGCATGTCCGTCGACGTGTCCAGCTCGAGCGCCGACATGCCGGTCACGCCTTGCAGCTTGAGTTGCGCGTACGTGCCGTGCGTGATCGGTATGTCATGGTCAACCGCGATGGCAATCAGGATC
>JAKAXT010000075.1 GCA_021816425.1 Pseudomonadota bacterium
TTCCGATCTGGCGGATTTTGCGGAGAGTAAACATCACGTAAGTGCTTGTTTGCATTGGTGGAGCCAGGCGGGATCGAACCGCCGACCTCCTGCATGCCATGCAGGCGCTCTCCCAGCTGAGCTATGGCCCCGTGACGCGCCGCTACTCTAAGGCCTCGTCTCCTGAAAAGCAAGCGCGATGGCCGACTTGAGGCGCGCGATGCAGCGATCGCGACCAAGCAGAACGCATGTGACGTCGATGGGTGGCGACACCGACGTCCCGGTCACCGCGATGCGCACGGGCTGCGCCATCTTGCCGAAGGTAAGTTCGTGGCTCGTGGCGACCTGTTCGAAGGCGGCATGTATGGCCTCGCGCGTCCATATGGGCAAGGCGGCGAAGGCATCGACGAGCGCCGTAAGCGCCTGGCGCGAGGCCGCGGCGAGGATCGCCTGGTTCTTCGGATCCGTAACGGTCACATCGTTCCGGTAAAAGAAGAGCGCCTGCTCGGCCATCTCCACCAGGGTTTTGGCCCGCTCGCGCAGGGCCTCGACGACATCCTCGATCCGGGGGCCCAGAGCGACCTCGGCGCCACGGTCCGCGAGATAGGGCCGCAGCCTTTCGGCGATGTCGGCCGCGGGGAGGGTCTTCATGTAGTGCTGATTCAGCCACAGAAGCTTTTTCGGGTTGATGGCAGCCGCCGCGGCGTGCACGTCCTTGATGTCGAAGAGCGCAACCATCTCGTCGCGCGTGAAGATCTCCTGGTCGCCGTGCGCCCAGCCGAGGCGCACGAGATAGTTGATCAGGGCCTCGGGAAGATAGCCCTCGTCCCGATATTGCATGACACTCACGGCCCCATGGCGCTTGGAGAGCCGCGCGCCATCCTCGCCCAGTATCATCGGGATATGGGCGTAGACGGGGGGCTTGGCATCGAGGGCCCGCAACATGTTGATCTGGCGGGGCGTGTTGTTCAGGTGATCGTCGCCGCGGATCACGTGCGTGATCTCCATGTCCATGTCGTCCACCACGACCGTGAAGTTGTAGGTCGGCGTGCCGTCGCTGCGGGCGATGATGAGGTCGTCTAGTTCGTCGTTGCGAAAGACCACGCGTCCCTTGACCGCGTCGTCCACGACCACCTGTCCATCGAGCGGGTTCTTGAAGCGCACCACGGCGTCGGCGGAGGGCCCATGGCGCGCATCGCGACACCGGCGGTCGTAGCGCGGCTTCTCCTTGCGGGCGACCTGCGCGGCGCGGCGCTCCTCGAGCTCGGCCTTCGTGCAGGTGCAATAATAGGCGTGGCCGTGCGCGACGAGTTCGGCGAGCACCTCGCGGTACCGGTCGAAGCGTTGGGTTTGGTAGAATGGGCCTTCGTCGTAGTCGAGGTTCAGAAACGCCATGCCCTCGAGAATGGCGGAGACCGACTCGGGCGTCGAGCGCTCGAGGTCGGTATCCTCGATGCGCAGAATGAAGCGCCCCTGATGGCGTCGGGCAAACAGCCAGGAATAGAGCGCGGTGCGCGCTCCGCCGATGTGGAGATAGCCCGTCGGGCTCGGAGCAAAGCGTGTGCGTATCGTCATAGTGGGGGGCTATGGTACTGAAAAGCGCGAATGAATTCACCGGCGGACCGGACTTCGGACTGTACGCCGCGCTCGAAGCCGGGGCCTGCCTCATCACCGCCAATAATCGCCTGGCGCGCGGCGTCCAGCGCGGCTATGCCGAAAGCCGGCACGAGGCCGGACAGAGGGCCTGGGAGGCGCCGGATGTGCTGCCATGGCGTGCGTTTGTCATGCGCGCCGGGGCCCAGGCGCGGACCCTGGGCCGCTCCCGCCCACTGCTCACCGCAGCCCAGGAGCAATGGATCTGGTCCGAACTGGTTGCCGAGCAGGGTCCGGAGTTTCTCTGCCAGGACCGGGACTTCGGCGCACTCGCGGCTGACGCCTGGCAGCTGCTTGCCGACCATGCGCTGCCGCTCCCTCACGCTGGCGGCGATCGCGAGAGCGAGATCTTTGTGGCGCTCGCGCAACGCTTCACGGACCGTCTCGGGACCCTCGGCCGGGAGGATGCGGCACGCGAGGCGGAGCGTGTGGCCGTCGCTCTACGCGAAGGGCGCGGGCGGGTGCCGGCGCGTGTCCTCTGGGCGGGATTCGAGCGCCTGACGCCCGCCCAAGAGGCGGTGAGGGCGGCCTGCGAGGCGGCGGGCGCGGCCTGCGAGGTCCTGCCGCTCCCCGACGTCGGGGGGCAGGTCGATGCCTGCATCTTCCCGGTGTTCGCCTCGGAATCGACGGCCGCCCTCCTCTGGGCGCGCGAGCGCATCGCGGCGAATCCTGCGGGGCGCTATGCGCTCGTGGTACCGGATCTCGCGACGCACAGGGGGCGCCTGCTGCGTCTGGCGCATGAGGTCTTCGCGGCAAAGGGATCGCACGCGACCGCGCCTTACGAGATTTCTCTCGGGGCGGCGCTCGCCGAGGCGCCGGTGGTCGTGACGGCCCGGCGCATCTGGCGGCTCGCCGCGCGCGCCGTCAAGGCGAGCGATGCCGCCTCCCTGGTGCAGTCGCCGTTCATCGCGGGCGCGCCGGGCGAGCGCGCCTCGTGCGCCTACGCGATCTTGGGCGCCGGCCCGGAGATCGGGATCGGGTCGGTGGTCCGCGCGCTCAGGCACGCCGGGTCCTCGTCCGCCGAGGCGGCCTTCGCGCGCCTGGCCGGGGTCGCCCGCAAATGGCCGCGGCAGGCGTCGGCCAGCGCCTGGGCGGGGCTCTTCATGGGCGCGTTGCAGGCGGTGGGTTGGCCGGGCGCGGCGCGGGAGGGGGACTACCAGGCGGTCGCGGCGGTCCACGAGGTGCTGGAGTCGGTCGCGACTCTGGAGGCGGTGGCCGGGAAGCTCTCTTATGCGCAGGCCTTGACCACGATCGAGGGCGCGCTGCGCGATCGCGTCTTCCAAGAGGGCGGCGGCGACGCCCCGTTGCAGATCATGGGGCCGCTCGAGGCGCTCGGGCTTACGTTCGACGGACTCTGGATACTGAACCTGCACGACCGGGTCTGGCCCCCCGTGCGCCCCTCGCATCCCTTGCTGCCGCTTGCCTTTCAGCGGGCGCATCGTCTCCCGCACGCCTTCATCGAGGACGATGTCCGCTATGCGAGCCAGCTCATCGCCGATCTCGCGCGCGCCGCGCCCGAGACGATCCTGAGCTCCGCCTTGCACGACGGGGTCGAGGCCTTGCGCCCGAGCCGCGCCGTGCTTGACCGCGGTCCCCGTGAGATGGGGGGCGTCGCGTTCGCGACCCGCGCCCGGCGTGCATTCGAGGCGCGCGCGCCGCTCGAGGCAAGCCCGCAGCGCCCGGCGCCCCTTGAAGTTTCGAGCGCGGGGCCGTACGGGGCGGGGATGCTTGCCGCTCAGGCCGCCTGTCCGTTTCGGGCGATGGCGCAGTATCGGTTGCGGGCCGACCCCCTGGACGAGCCGGGATACGGCCTTGCCCCCTCCACGCGGGGCGCCGTGACCCACAAAGTGATGGAAATGTGGTTCGCGCAGTTTCCGCAGCCGCGCGCCTGGCAGGCGCTCACCACAGACGAGCGGAACCGGCGCATCGAGGAGACGGTGGCCGCGGCGCAGGCCGCAGCCCGTGACGAATACGCGGCCTTCCCGGCGGCGTTCATGGCGCTCGAGGCGCGGCGCATGGAGCGGGTGCTCGGGGATTTCCTGGAGCGCGAGGAGCTGCGGCCGCCGTTTGAGGTCGTGGCGCGCGAGAAGGAGGTGACGCTCCCCTGCGGCCCGCTTACCGTGCGCGGGCGCATCGACCGCGCGGATCTGGTCGATGGGCGCCTTCTGCTGATCGACTACAAGACCGGCAAGATGCCGAATGTGGATTGGGAGGGCGAAAGACCCGAGCATCCCCAGCTCCTCTTTTATGCGGCCGCCGAGGGCGACGGGGTCGCGGGCATCGCCTACGCGGGTCTTTCCGCCCGCAACGGCGGCTACAAGGCCTGGGCGCGCGATGGGGACCTCATCCCCGAGGCCCGCGTCGTCGATCGCTGGGACGAGGTGACGCGCCTGTGGCCGGCGCTCCTTGCGCGTCTTGCCTCAGGGTTCGCCGATGGTGTCGCGGCCGTCGATCCCTTGCAGGGGGCCTGTGAGTACTGTGCGCGCGAGCCCTTCTGCCGGGTGGCGGAAGGCGGAGGGCGCGATGACGCCTGACGCCGATGTCCGCCGCATCGCCGCCGATCCGGCCCGCTCGCTCCTGGTCCAGGCCCCGGCTGGGTCCGGCAAGACCGCGCTTCTGATCCAGCGCTATCTGGCGCTGCTTGCGCGCGTCGATGCGCCCGAGGAGATCCTGGCGCTCACCTTCACGCGCAAGGCCGCCGAGGAGATGCGCACGCGCGTGCTGGCGGCGCTTGCCGACGACTTCTCGCGGCCCCGGGACGGCGATTATGAACGCGAGCTCGGGGCCTTGGCGCAGGCGGCCGCGCGCCGGGGCCTGGAGCGCGACTGGTGTCTTGCCGAATGTCCGGGGCGCCTGCGCATCCAGACCTTCGATGCCTTCTGCGCGCAGGTCGTGAATCAATGGCCCGCGGCCGCGGGCGCCGGTGTGGCCCTGGAGGTCGAGCCGGCCCCGGAGACCCTCTACGCCGAAGCCGCGCTCGCCACGTTCGCGTCGCTCGGGCAGGACGATGCGCTGGGGCAGGCGCTCGCCGATCTCCTGCCGGCACTTGCCAACGACGTGGATCGCTTCGTGGAGCTCGTGAGCGCACTCTTGAGTCGCCGCGAGCAGTGGCTCGCGATCGTGCTTGCGACAGGATCGGCGGCCCCTGAGACGGCGCGGGCGCGTCTCGAGAGGGTATTCTCGCGGCTCGCCCTGGAGGCCATGGCGCGGGCCCGCGCGCTCTTTCCGGAGGAGGCCTTGCCGGGCGCCTGCGCCTACCTCGCGGCAGTCGAGGGCGATCTCGAGTGGCGAGCGGCGCGGCTCGGCGGGGACGGACCGGAGGCGCTTGGACTCTGGCAGCGGCTCGCCACGCGCTTTTTGACAGGCTCCGGGAGTCTGCGCAAGCAGTTGAAGGACTGGCCGAAGGAGCTCGGGCCCGTGCGCGCCTTCATGGCCCAATTCGGCGAGCCGGAGGCCCTTGCCGCGGCGCTTTCCGAACTCGTCTCGTGGGGCGATTGCGTCTATGGCGAGGGGCAATGGCAGCGGCTCTCGGCCCTGCTGCATATCCTGCCGGCCGCCTCGGCGGAGCTGCAGCTCGTGTTCGCGCGCCACGGCCGATGGGATTTCACGGAGGCCGCCTTGCGCGCCCTGCAGGCCCTGGGGTCGGAGGAGGAGCCGACCGCCGGGACCTTGCGTCTGGATCGCAGGCTGCGGCATGTGCTCGTGGATGAGTTCCAGGACACCTCGGTGCTCCAGTACCGGCTGCTGGAGCGCTTGACGAGCGGCTGGGTGCCGGGCGAGGAGCGCAGCCTCTTCGTGGTCGGCGACCCCATGCAATCGATCTATGCCTTTCGCAAGGCCGAAGTGGGTCTTTTCTTCAGGCTTGCGAACGAAGGGCTCGGCGCCTGGCCGCTCGAGTCGGTGGCGCTGTCCGCCAATTTTCGTTCGCGGGCGGGGCTCGTTCAGTGGATCAACGAGGCCTTCGCGCGGCTTCTGCCGCGGCGCTTCATCGCCGACGAAGGCGCGGTCCCCCATACGCCGGCGATCGCGGCGAAGGGGGCCGGCGGCTCCGTGCGCGTCCACGGACTCGTCGATGTCGACATGACGGCCGAGGCGCGCTACGTGGCGCGCCTCGTGGCCGAGATCCGCGCCGAGCGCGCAGATGCCGAGATCGCGATCCTGGTGCGTTCGCGCGGACACGGTCATGCCATCGCGGAGGCCCTCACCGCGGTCGGACTGCGCTTTGCGGGCGACGACCTCTATAGTCTCGGCACGCGGCCCGTGATCCGCGATCTGCTGGCCCTCACCGAGACCCTGATGTTTCCGGCGGCCCGCTTGAGCGCCTTGAGTGTCCTGCGGGCCCCCTGGTGCGGTCTCGACATCGCCGATCTCGTCGCGCTCTGCGAGGGCGACCGCCGGCCGCTCGTCGATAGCCTCGGTGACGCCGCGCGCCTTGCGTCCTTGAGCGCCGACGGCCGCGCGCGTGCCGAGCGCGTGCGGGATGTCCTGGCGGCGATGGAAGGGGAGCGCGGTCGCGGGTCCTTGGCGCGGTGGGTGGAGGAGGCGTGGCTTGCGCTCGGGGGACCCGCGGCGCTTGCCTCGCAGGCGGCCTTCGATGAGGCCGAGGCGTTTTTTCAGGCGCTGGGCGATCTCGAAGAGTCGGGCGAAGTGGACATCTGGCGGCTGCGGGAACATCTCGCGGAACTCTACGCGCCGCCCGACCCGCAGGCCGCGGGTCTGCATATCCTGACGATACACAAGGCCAAGGGGCTCGAGTACGACGTCGTCATCTGCCCGGGACTCGGCCGCAGGACGCGATCGGATCAGCGCCCGCTGCTTCTCGCGCTCGAGACCGAGGGCCCAGACGGCCTCGACCTGCTCCTGGCCCCGCTCAAGGCGCACGACGAAGATGAAGACCCGCTGTATGACGCCCTTTGGGACTTCGCCGTGCGCAGGCGCGAGCACGAGGTCCGGCGCTTGCTTTATGTCGCCTGTACCCGCGCCCGCGAGGACTTGCATCTGGTGGGCCATGGCCGGGTGCGGGACGATGGATCGGTGCAGGCGGGCGGCCTCCTGTCGGTACTGTGGCCGGTCATAGGAGCGTCCTTCGCGCCGGCGCAGGTTGCGCCGGAGGTCCTGACGGAGGCCCCGCCACCACAAGGGCCGGGCCCAAGCCGCGTCCCGCTAGGCGCGTTCGCATCACCCCTGTCCTGGAAGGCGGGTGAAAATCGGGAAGAGCGTTCGACGTCCGGCGTGCCCATCGCCTTCGATTGGGCGGGTAGCTGCATCCGGATCATAGGCATCGTCGTGCACGACCTGCTGGCGGGTCTGACCGATGGCGAGCTTCCCAAGGAGGCGGCCGCGCTGCCGGATCAGCTGATCGCGCGCGCCGAAGGCCTCCTGCACGCGCATGGACTCGCCGGCCACGAGTGGGCCTCGGCGCGCGCCGCGGTCGTGGAGGCCTTGCAACGGACCTTGGCCGATGCGGACGGTCGCTGGATACTGGGCGCGCATGCGGAGGCGCGCAACGAGTATGCGCTGAGCGTCCTGGAGAACGAGGCGGTAAAGGTGGCGCGTGTCGACCGCACTTTCGTCGATGAGAGTGGTGTGCGCTGGATCGTCGACTACAAGACGAGCCGTCACGAGGGCGCCGACCGCGAAGGTTTTCTAGACCAGGAAGAGGAGCGCTATCGGGAGCAGCTCATGCGCTATGGGCGCGTATTCCATGCCTTCGATGGGCGGCCCGTCGAACTCGGGCTGTATTTCCCGCTGCTGTCGGCCTTTCGCCACTGGCGCTACGAGGCGAAGGATGGGGCCGACATCGAGCGGTGATCAGACGCGGCGGCCGATTTGGCGGCGCCGACCATCCAAAGGGTGCGGGCGGACGGGGGGCGGACGACGAAGGGGGGTCGCCTAGACAAAAAAGCCCCCTTCCTGGGGAAGGGGGCTCGCCATCATCCTTGATGGGATCGACGCATCCTTGCGACGCTTCATACTCTACCTCGTCCGTACCCTGGGCGCCCTCCGACTTAAGTCCCGGTCGCATCACCCCGCCTTCGCGGGGCGTGGCGCGCCTGGTCGGGCGCGGTGGCCCTGGTATTGCGCTGGCGAACGGGCCCCTTGGATGTCATTTTCCACCGCCACATCGGGCCCATCGCTTGCGATCACATGAAAGCGACCGTAGCGCGCCCACGATCGCTCATCCGATGCGGGGCCCACGATGAAGACCCGGCGGTGCTTCACGAGGTCGACGAGCGCGCGGCCCGTAATGAGGCGATGCGCCTTGGGGTTGTGGCGGATGCCGTAGTACAGGTCGCCCTGCCTCCGATCGAAGACGTAGATCGGTCGGTTCAGGTAGAAGTCCAGGGACGAGAGGTCTTCATAATGATGCGCGGCGAAGACGTAGGAATGGGGCGTGAGGTGAGGGAGGAGCGCCCGCGCCAGGTTTTTGGAGGCGTAACGGTTCGGGTGCGCGATCGAAAACGCAAGGAAGAGCGCCGCGAAGCCTGCCTGCGATCCGATGGCCGCGAAGGGCAGAATCCGTTCCCGCCGGGGGTGGGGGGTCTTTAGTGCCGCGACGAAGAAGCCCAGGTAGGCGAGCGCGGCGCCCATGAGATAGGGGCGCATGGGCGGGTGGGGGACGCGCAGCGCGGCGATCCCGGCCGCGAGACACAGGAAGGCGAAGGCCCCCAGGAGGCGTGTCAGGGAGCGCCCCTCGAGGTCGGGCAGGGCGCGTCCGACAAAGAGCGCGAGCGCGGGAAACGCCGGCAGCATGTAATAGGAGGACGAGGTCTTGGAGAGCGTGAAGAATACGAGATAGGTCCCGGCCCAGACGAGCAGGAAGCGATCCAGGCGGTCGAAGGGGCGTCGGCGGATCAACGCCGCGAGCAGAAACGGCGTCCAGGGAAAGATGCCGAACACGAGATGCTCGAGGTTGTAATAAGGAGGGGGCCGCCGGTAGTCCATGGGCTTCAGGGTCCCGAGGAAGCGGTCGAAGTGTTCCTGGATGATATAGCGGTCGAAGAACCCGGGGATGTGCAGCGTCATCCAGACATGCCACGGCAGAACGATGACGAAAAAGACCAGCCAGGCGACCAGAAACGGGCGCCAGGGTATGGTGCGGCGCTCCAGGGCGAGAAAGGCGATCACGATGACCCCGGGCAGCGCGATGCCTATGAGCCCCTTGGTGAGACAGGCGAGCGCCGCCGCGGCCGCCGCCAGCATCAGGCGCGAGGATCGCTCCGGGCGTTCGATGTAAATATAGAAGGCGAGCAGCGTGATGGTGTGGAAGAGCGTGAACACCATGTCGAACATGGCGAGCTGCGACATCATGTAAAAGCCGATCGACGAGAAAAGGATCAAGGCCGGCCACGCGGGCTCCGGCATGCGCCCCTTCGCGAATCGCGCGACGGCAAGCAAGGTCCCGAGCGCCGCCAAGGCCGAGGGGACCCGCGCGGCGAATTTGCCGATGCCGAAGATCTTGTAGGAGAGCATGACGAGCCAGTAGAAGACCGGCGGCTTCTCGAGGTAAGGCATGCCGTCCAGACGCGGTATCAGGGGATTGTGCGCGAGCATCTCGCGCGCCGCCTCGGCGTAGAGTCCCTCGTTCAGATTGAACAGGGGCCGTAAGGCGAGCGGAACAAGGGTGAGGACGAGGATGGCCAGAACCAGGGCCGCGGACCGGCGGTGGCGCGTAAGGGGCGAAGGCATGGGGCGGCATGGTAGCAAACGCGGCAGTAACTGGTAAGGGTCGGGATCCGCCGGGCTCTGCGATGTGTCGTGGTGATGCGCAAGGAGGGCTCGAACCCGCCGCGCCTCTTCTCGCGGTGCCGCTCTCTTCGACGCGCGCTCGGGGCGGCGTTCCGCGCCCGGGACCTGGTCTCGTCGGTCGCGGTCCGTGACGGGTGCGCCATGGCGAGGATCGCCGACGGACCAGGCGGCGCGGTCCGTCGGCGGGATGCTTGCCTCTTATCGGGCGGCGGTGAGGCGCGCCGTAATGCGGGCTACGTGGTCGCCCTGGAAGCGCGCGATACTGAGCTCGGCTGCGCTCGGCGTGCGGCTGCCATCGCCGCTTGCCATGGTGCCCGCCCCGTACGGGCTGCCGCCTACGATCTCATCGAGCCGCGTGAGGTCGGGACACGAGTAGGGGACGCCGACTATGATCATGCCGTGGTGGAGCAGGTTGGTATGGAAGGAGGTGATCGTCGTTTCCTGGCCACCGTGCTGGGTCGCGGTGCTGACGAATACGCTGCCGACCTTGCCTATGAGTTTGCCGGCGCTCCAGAGGGAGCCCGTGCGGTCGAGGAAGTTGCGCATCTGCGCGCACATATTGCCGAAGCGGGTGGGCGTCCCGAAGATGATGGCGTCGTAATGCTCGAGGTCCGAGGGTTCGGCGATCGGGGCCGCCTGGGCGGTCTTGGCGTGCATGGCCGCCAGGGTTTCGGGGGGCATGATCTCCGGGACGCGCTTTATGTCCACGGTCGTCCCGGATACGCCACGGGCGCCTTCCGCGACCGCCTCGGCCATCTTTTCGGTGTGTCCCCACGTGCTGTAGTACAAGACCAAAATACGGCTCATGCAAACCTCCTGGCTGGAAACGCGTTATGATGGCCGCTATATAACCTGTTATAGTTATTTTTGTGAAGTAGGTATTTTAAAGTAACCATGGATACGCCTTCACCTTGCCCAGTCGACGCGGTCTTGAAGCTCCTTGCGGGGCCCTGGACCACGCATGTGCTCTGGATTCTGCAAACGCACGGCGCCCTGCGCTACGGGGCCCTGAAGCGCGCCATCCCGGGCGTCTCGAGTCGTTTGCTCACCGAGCGCCTGCGGCGGTTGGCCGCGGCGGGCTTCGTCGAGCGCGAGGTGATCCCGACCGTCCCGCCTCAGGTGTCGTATGCGCTCTCCCCGCGCGGTCGTCGCCTGGGTGAGATCCTGGCACAGCTCCAGCCGATTGTGCGGGAGTGGGAGGAGGAGGGCATCAGCCTTCAGGCGGCGCTCGGGGGCGATCGGTGAGGGCTTGGCGCGCCCTGTCCTCGGCTCACACGCACCCGGGGGGCGGGCGATGAGTCCGTCGACGGCCCTGGTCGCGGGCCTCTGCGCGGGAATGGCGGCCGGGCTCGTACTCTGGTGGGTCGAGCGGCGCCGGGCGCGGCGCCTCCTCGCGGCGCGCGATGGCGCGCTTGCCGCTTTGCAGCTTCAATACGTGAAGCTCGAGGAACGCGCGCGCTACGAGGAGAAGGTCCAGAGCGAGCGGCTCGCCAGCCTGCGCGACGCCCAAAAGGCCGTCGGGGATCTGTTCAAGGGTCTGTCGCAGGAGGCCTTGCAACGCAATAACGAGCTTTTCTTGAATCTCGCCCAGGAGCGCTTCGCAAACCTGGCGCAGGGCGCGAGCGCGGATCTGCGCGCGCGCGAGCAGGCCATCTCGCACCTTGTGGGGCCTGTGGTGGAGCGCCTGAATCGGGTCGACGGACTGCTCGCGCAACTCGAAGTGAAGCGCGAAAGCGCCTACCAGTCCTTGACCGATCAGGTGAAGGCGCTGATCGAAAGCCACCTGCCGAAACTCCATCGCGAGACCGCCAACCTCGTGAAGGCCCTGCGGGAGCCCGCGGCGCGCGGCCGCTGGGGTGAGTTGCAGTTGCGGCGCGTGGTGGAGATGGCCGGCATGCTCGATCATTGCGATTTCGTGGAGCAGGCGCAGCGGATCGGCGACGAGGGTCGGGTCCTGCGTCCGGATCTGGTCGTGAAATTGCCCGGCGGCCGCCACGTCGTCGTGGACGCGAAGACCCCGGTCGACGCCTATCTGAACGCCGTCGAGGCCGAGGATGAGCCGGGGCGCGCCCTGTCCCTGAAACGCCACGCCGCCCAGGTCCGCGCGCATCTGGGCCAGCTCGCCAAGAAGTCCTATTGGGAGCAGTTCCCGCGCGCCCCGGAGTTCGTGGTCATGTTCGTTCCGGGTGAGGTCTTCTTCAGCGCCGCCTTGCGGGAGGATCCGACGCTGATCGAGACGGGTGTCGACCAGAAGGTGATCCCGGCGAGCCCCACCACCTTGATTGCCCTGCTGCGCGCCGTGTCCTACGGCTGGCAGCAGGACGCCATCGCCCGCAATGCCGAGGAGATCGCCGCGCTGGGCAAGGAGCTCTACAAGCGCGTCGCGCTTCTGGGTCGGGGGTGGGCCGAGACCGGCGCCAAGCTCGCCTCCGCGGTTCAGGCCTACAACAAGACGGTGGGCACGCTCGAGAGCCGCGTGCTCCCGCAGGCCCGG
>JAKAXT010000076.1 GCA_021816425.1 Pseudomonadota bacterium
ATGCGTATCGCGCGCACGACCCCGGGCGTCGTGAGTGTGCGCAACGATCTCGTCGTAAAGAGCATGACGGGCGGCGGGACCGGAAGTGGCGGCGGTTCGGGAAGCGGAAGCTAGCGGCGCCCTTCGGCCTTAAGGCCAGGAGACGGTGAGGCCAAGCCCGCGTAGGCGGGCTATGGTCGGCCCCAGGGCGTGCGCCACGAACTGTCGGCGTGCGGGGTGGACGGCGGCGCGCGCCGCCCAAGGGGCCGGCGGCAGGCCGGCGTGGACATAGAGCGACTGCGGCGGATAGTAGAACGTCGTGACGAAGCGATGCAGGAGCATGTCGAGGGCCCGCCCGAGGACGAGCCGCGTCACGCGTCCCGCTCGCTCGAGCCTGTGTCCTAGCACCTCGCGTCCGTAGGCGATGTGGCGCGCCTCGTCAGTGCTATGCAGGGCGCAGAGTTCGACGGCCACCGGGCATAGACCCTGGGCATGCAGTCTTACATAGCGGTTCAGTCGATCCGGTATCTCCTCGCCCAGCAGGATGGCGCTCCAGAAGAGCGTCGAATGGAAGGGGAGCCGGCGGCCGAGCATCGTGAGCCAGGGGTCGAAGGGGGCATCGAGCGCCGCCTCCTTCAGGTCGGTACGCTCGAAGAACTCGAGAAACATGAGGCTGTGACCCGCCTCTTCGCGCAGCTCGTGGAGATGATAGATGCGTGTCGCGCGCGGCCCCTTCAGCGCGGCGCGCGCGAGTCTCTGCAAAAAGAGGCTCTCGAGCCAGGCGCCGGCACTCAAAAATCGCGCGAACTCGTAATGCGAGAGCGTCCTTCGCACCTCGAGCGGCAGGGCGTCATATTCCTCTATCCCATAGAGCGATACGGCCTGTTCCGGGAGCCAGAAGGCCTGCTCGGACAGCCGCTCCCAATGGATGCGCACCACCGGGTCCCGATAGGGGGTGCTGTGGCGGGACAGCTGTGCGGCGCGGTCCGCGAAAGGAGGCGACGTCTTCAGGAGATCGGGCTTGCCCATGGGCGCGCAGTATAGCGCCCTTCCCCAGACGGGCCTATAGGCCCTATCGTTGCACGAACCCCGATCCTAGGTTAGTCTTGGCGCCCTCCGGGGAGAGGTGTCCGAGCGGTTGAAGGAGCACGCCTGGAAAGTGTGTGTACGCCAAAAGCGTACCGAGGGTTCGAATCCCTCCCTCTCCGCCATTTCCAAGCCCCATTCCCGTTGCCTGATGTCCGCCGAGTCGCGCCCGCCCGGTTGCCGCCTTGCGCGGGGCCCGTTTCGGGCTTTTCAGGTCACTGCGCGCCGCCGTCGCCCGGGGCATTGGCCGTCTCGGGCTCGAGGGCGTCGAAGTGGCGGCGGTCCACCACATAATGACCGTACGGATCCTTGGTGAGTATGTCGCGCAGCCGGTAGCCCCAATGGATGGCCGCGGGCTTGTAGACGTGGCGGGCGTGTATGGGCTGCGCGAGCGTCTCGTCGAGGCCCGCGAGTATCACGACCAGTTCGGCATCTTCGGCCTCCAGGCTCTCACGGGAGGCCCCGCTTAATGGGCTCGAACTTGTGATCGGGTGCATCACAGTCCAGGAATAGCTGAAGCTCGGGGTGCTGTCGCGCAGCAACACCATATCCCGGAACCGGCGCATGTGATGGCCCTCGGGACTCAATTCGTTACGCATGAGCGTCACCCGCATGCGGGCCTCGAGGATCTGGTTGCCGCGCTCGTTGACGACCCGGAACATGAGCGTAGGCACGTCGTGGTAGAGGCTCACGACGGCGGCGGTACTGAAGCGGATGCGCGCCCGCGGGCGCGAGAAGCGCGCGAATGCAAGACCGGTCGCAAAGGCCACGCCGAACAAGCCGATCAAAGTCTCCAGGCTCATGAGCACGTTGGCGTAGAGCGTGCCCGGGTACATGATCCCGTAGCCTATGGTGGCCATGGTCTGCACGCTGAAGAAGAAGGCGTCGCTGAAGGATCCCGCGCGCGCGTGGACGATGGCGCCCGGCTCCGCCAGGTAGGCGAGCGCGAAACCGGCGTTGACGAGCAGGAACAAAACGCCGACACCGAGCACGAACGTGGGCCAGCCCATGATGATGAGGGCATGGTAGAGGTCCCCGAAGATGCCGCGCCCCGCGGTTTTCCAGGCGCCGAGGTATTCCCGGATGCGTTGGGCGCTCACAGCGTTCGGCCTCGATGGCGGGCCGCCGCGGCGGCCGGTCCGCGGTTTCGGGGACAAGGGGACGGCACGCGGGCGTTTTGCCGGTTTGTTCTCATTATGCTAACCTCTGCGCTCTGGAAGATTTCCTCCAGAAAGTCTCAATGGCGGTGACGGCCGACCCCCGTTGTGGCGATCGATCGTAAACCCGGTCAGGTCCGGAAGGAAGCAGCCGTAGCGATCCGGTCGGGTGCAACGTCGGGCCGGCTTAAGCCGCCACCCTTTTTTGTTGCGAGGACCCGCATGAGCTACCTGGTGCTGGCGCGTAAATGGCGTCCGCGCGCTTTCCCGGAGCTTTTGGGGCAGGACTCCGTGGTCCGCGCGCTGCGTTTCGCCCTGGGCGAAGGACGCGTCCATCACGCCTATCTTTTCAGCGGTATTCGCGGTGTCGGCAAGACCACCATCGCGCGCATTCTCGCCAAGGCCCTGAATTGCGAGCAAGGAATGGGCCCCGATCCCTGTGGGGTCTGTTCGGCCTGCCAGGAAATCGATGGCGGACGGTTCGCCGACCTGATCGAGGTCGATGCGGCGTCGCGCACCAAGGTCGATGATACCCGCGAGCTCCTCGACAACGTCCAGTATGCCCCAACGCGGGGGCGCTACAAAGTGTACCTCATCGACGAGGTGCACATGTTGTCGACCCACAGCTTCAACGCATTGCTGAAGACGCTGGAGGAGCCTCCGCCGCACGTCAAGTTCATATTGGCGACCACCGATCCGCAGAAGCTTCCCGTCACGGTCCTGTCACGCTGTCAAAAATTCGCCTTGCGGCGCTTGAGTGACGCCCAGATCCGGGACCACCTGGCCTCGGTGCTCCGCGAGGAGGGCGTGGCGTTCGACGAGGGCGCTCTTGCGCCCCTGGCGCACGCCGCCGACGGCAGCGCACGCGATGCCTTGAGCCTTCTCGATCAGGCGATTGCCGCCGGGGGCGGCGCGGTCCGCGAGCCTGCGGTGCGGGAGATGCTCGGGGCCGTGGCCCCTGATCTCGTGCGCCGGGTCGTGACGACGCTGGCGGAGGGCGATGCCGCGGCGCTGCTTGCCGGCATCGACGAGGCCTACTCCCTGGGTGTGGAGCCCGAGGCCTTCCTGGCCGACCTCGTGCGGCTCTGGCACGATATCGCCGTCGCGCAGGCGGTGACCTCGGAGTCGGCCGATGACTGGACGCGGGCCGTGGCGGCGCGGCTCAGTCCGGAGGCAGTCCAGCTTTACTATGAGATCGGCTGCGTGGGGCGCCGCCAGCTGCCCGTGGCCCCGGATCCGGAGACGGGGTTGCGCATGACCGTCCTGCGGATGCTTGCGTTTCGTCCGGCCGGCGACGAAGCGGGATCGGCGGCCGCGCCTCCATCGACGCCCCGCCGCGCGGAGCCTTCGCCGGCCCGCCCCGCCGCGCCACGGCCCGAGCGGGAGGCGCGCTCGCCCGAAGACGCGGGCCTTGCGCGCGCCCCTCGCGCGGAGTCCCCGCAAGCGCCGGAGCCCCCGCCGACCGCGGCGCGCCCGCGCGGGGCACCAGCCGAGCCAGGCGCGGCGTCCGTGCTGGAGGACCTGGGGCTGACCGGGCTCATGAAGCATATCGCCATGAATGCCGTGCTCGGCAGGAAGGGCGAGGGCCTGGTGGTGACCGTGGATCCGGAAGCCGGGAAACTCCTGAATCAGGAGCGTATCGATGTGTTAAAGAAGGCGCTTTGCGCCTATTATAAGGGTCCCATGGCCGTGGATGTCGTGGTGGGTTCGGTGACCGTGACCGGGACCCCGGCCCAATTGCGCCAGGAGGCCATCGAGGCCGCGCAGTGTCGGGCGCGCGAGGCGCTCGCCGCCGACCCCGGGGTGGCGGCCTTGAAGCGCACGTTCGACGCGCGTGTCAACGAGAACTCGGTGCGGCCGCGCGACGACAAACCAGAGGAGCATAACGCATGAAGGGTGGTATCGGTCAGCTCATGAAGCAGGCGCAGGCGATGCAGGAGAACCTGCGCAAGGCCCAGGCCGAACTCGCCACCGTCGAGGTGGAAGGACAGGCCGGCGGCGGTCTCGTCAAGGTGACGATGACCTGCCGCAACGACGTGCGCAAGGTACGCCTGGACGAGTCCTTGCTGAAGGAGGATCGCGAGGTCCTGGAGGATCTCGTGGCGGCTGCCATGAATGATGCCGTGCGCAAGGCCGAAGAGGCGAGTCAGGAGCGGCTCTCCGGGCTCACGGCCGGTCTCAATATCCCCGGCCTGAATCTCCCGTTCTAGCCTTGATCGAAGACACGAAGGCGCTGGAGGATCTGAAGCGCGCACTCCGGCGCCTGCCGGGCATCGGGGCCAAATCGGCGCAGCGCATGGCGTTCCACCTCCTGGGGCGGGATCGCGACGCGGCCCGCAATATCGCGCAGGCCCTTTTACAGGCCGTGGATCGCGTAGGCCACTGCCAGCGGTGCAATAATTTCAGTGAGGCCGAGACCTGCGCGATCTGCCGGTCGGCGCGCCGCGACTCGGGACTTTTGTGCGTGGTCGAGTCGCCCGCCGATCTCGTATCCCTGGAACAGTCCGGGGCCTTCGGCGGCACGTATTTCGTTTTGATGGGACGGCTGTCACCGCTGGACGGGATCGGGCCCGAGGAGCTTGGTCTGCCCAAACTCGAGACCTTGCTCGACGGCGGAACGGTGCGCGAGGTCATCCTGGCCACCAACGCCACGGTGGAGGGCGAGGCGACCGCCCATTACATCGGGGAACTGGCGCGCAGGCGTAACCTGCTCGCCACGCGCATCGCTTGCGGTGTACCCATCGGGGGCGAGCTCGAATACATCGACCGTGGCACGCTGGCCCGCGCCTTCTCGGGACGACGCGAGGCCTGAGGTCGCGTCCTAGAGTTCCAGGGCGTCGATCTTCGCGGCGCAGATGAAGTCGTTTTCGCTCAATCCACCGATGGCGTGCGTCTGATAGCGCACCACGCATTCCTTATAGCCTATACGCATATCCGGGTGATGGTCTTCGCGGTTGGCGACATAGGCGATGGCGTTCACGAAGGCCATGGTTTCGTAGAAGTTCCTGAAGCGGAAGGTACGAAACAGCGCCGGTTCCGATTCCTCGAGTGTCCATTTGGGGATCTGTGCCATCAGTTCGCGCGCGAGCGCGAGATTCATGGGCGCCACACCCCCTTCACAGGGCTGGCAGGACTTCTTGCGCAATTGGGTCATCGCGACTCCTTGCGTGGCGGTGTACGTCGAGCGGGCTGGACGGGTGCCAAGGCGCCGCGTTTGGCCTCACCCTTCGGCGACGGCAGGCGCGCCGCGCGGGCCGTCTCGCCTGCCGTACCGGTCGCCCATCACGATACACCCTCGGGACGTCGGACGCGATCCGCCCGCGACGGATGCAGGACCCGCGCGGGCCGCCGCCTGCGTGGGCGAGCCGGGCGGCTTATGTTACAGTGCAGGGACTGCGCAAGCGGCGCTACCCCACGGTATTTTGGCAGCAATCGGAGAGAACGGCATGGCGCAAGACCCGAACGCACTCGTCTGGATCGATCTGGAGATGACCGGGCTGCGCCCCGACACCGATGCCATCATAGAAATCGCAACCGTCGTCACCGACGGCGAACTGAATATCGTCGCGGAAGGTCCGGTGCTCGCCATCCATCAGCCAGAGTCGATCCTGGGCGGGATGGATGACTGGAATCGACGTACCCATGGCCACTCCGGGCTCGTCGATCGGATCCGCGCGAGCACCATGGACGTGGCGGAAGCCGAGCGGCGGACGCTCGCTTTTCTGGAACCGCTCGTCCCCAAGAACCGGTCCCCCTTGTGCGGCAACAGCATCTGTCAGGACCGGCGCTTCATGGCGCGCCTCATGCCGACTTTGGAATCCTATGTGCATTACCGGAATCTGGACGTGAGCAGCGTGAAGGAGCTCGTGCGTCGCTGGCGTCCGGATCTCTGCGCGGGCTTCGTGAAGCAGAATACGCACCGGGCCCTGGACGATATCCTCGAATCGATAGCCGAGCTGCGCTATTACCGCCAGCATCTCTTCCCCCCGCATGGTGGCGCCTAAGCCCTCTTCCTACCCGGTCTACGGGCCCGCGTCGCCCGCCCTATGGGACGCGGAGGCCAGGGACGCGGGCGTTACGCCCGAGATCGTCGATGAGCGTATGGCGGCCGCGGTCATGCGTTTCATCACCCGCAGCTTTCCCCGTGCGGGCCGGCTCGCATTCCTGGTCGGCGCCGGCGGCAACGGTCGCCAGGCGCGCGCGCTCGCCGATCGCTATCGGGACACGGGGATCCGTGTCACGGTGGTGGGTCCCGAGGATGCGGCCGATGCGGAGGATCTGCGCGGGCATGACGTCCTGGTCGACGGCCTCGTCGCCGCCGGCCTGCGCGGCCCTTTGCGGGCGGCGCATCGCGATCTCGTGGCGCGGGCTATGGCGAGCGGCCGCCCGATCCTGGCCCTGGATGGGCCCACGGGACTCGATCTCGGGACCGGGGGCGTCGCGGATGGCGCCTTGCGCGCACGCTGCACGGTGTTTTGCGGGGGCGCGAAGATCGGGGCCCTGACCGGCGCCGGCCGCGAGCTCTGTGGTGAGACCATGACCGCCGACATCGGTCTGCCGTACCCGCCGGGCCACCTGCGCGCCCTGGTGCCGGGTGATGCCGATTTGCGCGTACTCCTGAACCCCCGGGCCCGGCACATGCATAAAGGCGACGCCGGCACGGTTCTGATCGCGGGCGGTGGCGTGGGTATGCCGGGGGCCGTGCGCTTGGCCGCGACCGGGGCCTATCGCGTCGGTGCGGGGCTCGTGTTGGGCGCGGTCCACGAGGCTCACGCAGCCGTCCTGGCGGCCGCGTTTCCCGAGTGCGTCGTCTTCGCGGCAGGGGCCCCGGGGCTGCCATGGGCGCGCGCGCGGACGCTCCTGGCGGGCTCGGGGCTCGGCCGTGACGACTGGGCGCGCGCGCTATGGTCGCGGGTGCGGGCCCTGGGGTTGCCCACGGTCGTGGACGGGGACGCCCTTTATTGGCTTTCCTGCGAGCCCGAATCCCGACCCGACTGGGTGCTGACGCCCCACGAGGGGGAGGCGGCGCGCCTCCTTGGAGTCGGCAGCGGCGAGGTCGCCGCCGATCGCCCGGCGGCCGTGGCCGAGTTGCAGCGGCGCTACGGCGGGATCGTGGTCTTGAAGGGGGCGGGGACCCTGGTGGCCGGCGGGGACGCGACCTGGTTATGCCCCTTCGGCAATGCCGGGATGGCGACGGCCGGCACGGGCGACGTTTTGGCGGGCGCCATTGCGGGCCTCATGGCGCAGGGCCTGTCGGGGCTTGCGGCGGCGCGCCTCGGCGTCTTCATGCATGCGCGCGCGGGCGATCTCGCGAACGGATCCGGTCCCCCGCGGGGACTCCTCGCATCCGATGTCGCCTCGCGCCTGCGCGAGGCCCTGGGGACACTACGGTGATCGTGCCCTTGCCCGACCTCGAAGCGACGGCGCGCCTGGGACGCGCGCTCGCACGCGTCCTGCGCGGCGGCGACCAGGTGGCGTTGCGCGGGGACCTGGGCTGCGGCAAGACCACGCTCGCGGGCGCGATCCTCGCGGCCCTGGGGGCGGCGGGCCCCGCCAAGAGTCCCACTTACACCTTGATCGAAGAGTACGAGCTTGGGGCGCTGCGCGTCGTGCACGCGGACCTCTACCGACTGCGTGCGCCCGCCGAGCTGGAGGCGCTCGGTTGGTGGGACTACCGGGATTCGCGCACGCTCATGCTCGTGGAGTGGCCCGAGCGGGCCCAGGATCTTTGGCGTCCAGATGTTGACGTTTCCCTCACGCTCACCGATGATGGACGACGAGCCCATCTGCGCGGAGCATCGCCACGGGGGGACGAGGTGGTAGACAGCCTAAGGCCGTGACGCAGCGATTTTTGACGATAGTGGTGGCGGGTTTGTTCTTCTGGGCCGTAGGCGCCCAGGGCGCCACTCGCATCGGTCAGCCCCTCGTGCATATCGGTCCGCACGCGCTCATCGTCCGTCTCCTGGATAGCCGCCATGTGGTCTGGCGATCATTTTCCCTGATCGATCCGGCGCGGGTCGTGGTCGACCTGCATGGCGTCGCGCTGCAGGGGACGAGCGCTGTGTGGCCGGAGCATAAGGGGCCCTTGAAGGACATCCGCGCGTTCAGGCACCGCAACGGGATGGTGCGGGTGGTGCTCGACCTGACCCACAAGGTTTCCTACGAGATCAACGCCCTGCCGGGCGGGCTTACCCTCTCGCTCGGCGGCGCGGGGACGGGCGCGGCGAAGGGGGCGCGGGCGCATGCCGCGGTGCTGCGACAGCCCGCCGTGCCGCAGATCGCGGCGCCGACGGCGCCGCCGGAGATCGTGATCGCCGTGGATGCCGGACATGGGGGGGTCGATGAGGGCGCCTGCGGGATCGACCATATCTGTGAGAAGAACGTCGTGCTGCACATCGCGCGCGACCTGGCCTCGCTCATCGACGCCACCCCGGGCTTCCACGCCTTCATGACGCGCCGCGGCAACTACTACGTCCCTCTGCGCGAACGCGTGGCGCTCGCGCAGACCCATCACGCCGCCGCCTTCATCTCGATTCACGCCAACGCCCTTCCAGAGCCCGAGGGGATGGATGTCCGTGGCGCCGAGGTCTTCATCTTGTCACAGCACGGCGTAAGCCGCGAGGCACGGTGGCTCGCCCGCAGTGAAAACGCGGCGGATCAGGCCGGGGCGCTGCATTTCGGGGCCGGCGGCGGCTTCTTGCACAACATCCTTCTCAACATGACGCAAAACGGGACGCGCCGCGCGAGCTATGATCTCGCGCGCGATGTGCTGAAGGCGCTCGGCGTCGTGGAACCGCTGCATGTCGACCATGTGGAGAAGGCGAATTTCATGGTGTTGTTGTCGCCGACCATCCCATCGATATTGATCGAGACCGCCTTCATCTCGAACCCGCACGAGGCGCTCGATCTGAACAGCCCCGCCTACGACGAGCGGCTCGCGCATGCCGTATGGGAGGGGATCATGCGCGACGCGCCGCGCCTGCGCGCGCGGCTTGGATTGAGCCCGGGCCCGCGCGTCCACGTGGTGCGCGCGGGGGAGACGCTGTCCGGCATTGCGGAGCGCTTCCACGTATCGATCGCGGCGCTGCGGGCCGCCAACGGGCTGCGCGGGGTCTTGCAGGCAGGCACCTCGCTGCGCATCCCTTCGGGCTAGGGTGCGGCGGGTTTTCGGATGATGGGACTTAAAGGAAAAGGTGGCGTGTGCTGACGACCTGGTTTCGGACCAAGACCATTGGGGAGCCGCGCGCCGCTACCGGCCTGCGCCGCTGTCTTACCACCATGGATCTCATTTTCCTTGGGATCGGCGGCATCATAGGGGCGGGTATCTTCGTGCTGACGGGTGTCGCTGCGGCCGTCGACGCCGGACCGGCGATCATCCTGTCGTTCCTGATCTCGGGTCTCGCCTGCGCGTTTACGGCGCTGTCCTATGCCGAGCTTGCCGCGGCCGTCGGCGGGAGCGGGAGCGCCTATGGCTACGCCTACGCCGGTCTGGGCGAGATCATCGCGTGGATCGTCGGCTGGGATCTCGTCCTGGAGTACGGTGTGGCGACATCGGCCGTCGCGATCGGCTGGTCCGGGTATGTGAAAAACGCGCTCACCGCGGTGGGCCTGCACCTACCCCTCGCGCTCACCAAGGTCAATGTCTACGCGGTTGCGGCCTGGGCCCTTTCGCTCATGCATCACCCGGTTCCGGCGGCGATCGCAAAGCAGGCGGCCACGGGGGGCTTCGTCAACGCCCCGGCGGCTGCGATCATTCTGGTCTTGAGTCTCGTGCTGGTCGCGGGCGTCCGCCAGAGCGCCGCCCTGAACGGTCTCATGGTCGTCGTGAAGCTTTCCGTGATAGCCCTTTTCATCGCCGTCGCGGCGTTTCATGTGACACCCGGCAACTGGCACCCGTTCATGCCCTTCGGTTGGCCTGGCGTGATGCGCGGGGCGGCGCTGATCTTCTTCGCTTACATCGGGTTCGATGCCGTGTCGACGGCCGCCGAGGAGACCCACGATCCGCGCCACTCCCTGCCCATCGGCATCATCGTCTCGCTGCTCGTCTGTACCGTGATCTATATCCTGGTGTCCGGGCTTCTGACGAGCATCGTCCCGTACTTCACGCTCAATAGCCCCTCGCCGGTCGCGCAATCGATGCTGGATCTCGGCCATCCCTATGTGGCGCTCCTGATCGGTATCGGCGCCATCGTGGGGCTCACGAGCGTCATGCTGGTACTTTTCTACGGACTGACGCGCATCTTCCTTGCCATGGCGCGTGACGGGCTCTTGCCGCCGGTCTTCGCCGCCGTGCACACGCGCACCCAGACGCCGGTGCGCGTCATCCTGATCTGCGGTGTGCTCATGGCGCTGATCGCGGGACTCACGCCCATCGCCTATGTGGCGGAGCTCGTGAACATCGGCACGCTGTCGGCCTTCACCATCGTGTGCGCGGGCGTGCTGGTGCTGCGCTACACCAAGCCCGATCTCCCGCGGCCGTTTCGCGCCCCCGGCAGTCCCCTGGTGCCGCTGCTCGGCATGGCCTTTTGTCTCTACCTCATGCTGAACCTGCCGCTTATCACCTGGATACGCTTCGTCGTATGGTTCCTGATCGGTATCGCCATCTACCTCGCCTACGGCCGCTCGCATAGCGCGCTTGCCGCCAAATAGGGCTCCGCAAGAACCCTGGAATGGCTGCGGCGCGGGGTGGGGCCTGCCAGAGGGGGGGAAGGTTTGCGGCCCTCCATGGGGGCGCAACCTTCAATCGAGCTCGCGCTCCAGGAGGAGCCAGGTGGACCATTTGGGCGTGCCGGGGGCGCGCGTAAAGGTCCGCTGCTCACCCAGGGCGAAGAGCCATGCGCGGCCAAGGTGGAGCGCGAGTTGCGGCCACACGCTGCCCTCGATCTCGCCATAGGGGCCCGGTGGCAGCATGTCGTCGATCTCGCCTTCGCACTGGAGGGTGAGGGGGCCGAATGTCCGGCCGAGGCTTGCATTGAGGAATGAGCCGTGTGCGCCGCCCCTCCCCAGAGGGGCGCTGTGGCCGATCTCGCCCTGCCAGAACCCATAGGGCCGCGTCACCGCCCATTCCAACTGGCCCGTGACCGAATCGCCGAGCCCCGGGGGCGCCGGGCGCGCCTGGGCGTTGTACTGGCCCTCCACTTCGGCGGTCACATAAGCCGCGGAGATCCGCGGTTGGCAGGGCCCGTCGAGGCGGATTTTGAGGCCCGCGCCGATCGTGGGTGACAGGGCGCGGGAGACGGGGTTCCAGGTGGGCAGGTCGATCTCCATACCCACATTCTGACTGAAGGCGAGATCGGCGGCGCCGCTCAGCGTCTGGGTCCCCTGCGCCGTGAGGTAGACCGCGTTTTCGAGCCAGGGCTCTTCAATGGCCAGGGCTCGCGTGATGCGTGCGGGCTCGCAATCCGCGGAGACGGTGAACGGTGCGGTGAAGGCGGCAAGCGGGATCGCAAGCGTGAGCAGGGGCATACGGCGCATCATGATCCTCTCTCGTGAATGAGAATGGGACGCATTTATAACACAAGGGGGGCGGCCATGACCACGG
>JAKAXT010000154.1 GCA_021816425.1 Pseudomonadota bacterium
GGCCGTCCGGGCGCCTCGTCCGTCCTCGGCCCCTACGGCGGCCGGCGCATTACGCGCGCACCCCGCGACGCCGCCGCAGGCCGCGGTACCACGCCTCTCTTCCCAAACTCCTCATGGCGACATCCCCACACGGGCCTGGATCGACTTGACGGTCTTGATCGCGCTCGCGCTGGGGCTGCGGCACTGGCTCAAGCAGCGCAAGAGCGCCGGCGCAAGCGGCCTGCCGTTCGCGGGCCTGTTTCGCGGTCCGGCCCTGGTTGCGCCCACGCCGGCCCTCACCCCTGCGCCTGCGAGCCCTGGAGCCGCGGCCAACGCGTCGGCAACCCCTGCGTCTACCGAGCCGACCGCCGAACCTCACAGCCCCCCGGCGCCGCAACCGCTCCCGGTCCGTCCGGGGGCCAATGGAACCCTCGTTGTGACCGTGGCGCAGCGCGACGACCAGCTCATCAAGCTGGATCTGGCGCGGGCCTATGTGGACCTCGGCGAGATCGGGACGGCGCGCGAGCTCTTGATGCAGGTGCGCATAAACCTCAAGGCCGAACACGCACCGAATCGCGAAAAGATGGAGCAGGGCCATGGGTAAAGAGGACTTGGATCAATGGTTGCGGCGCATCGCGGGCCCGGCATGCGGGCTCGTGCGCGCCCCCGCCCTACTCATCACGGCCTTGCCGGGAGATTACGTCCGTATCGCCGATCAGGGGCATACCTTGTGCCAGATCCGGCGCCGCCTCGATGTGACCTCCCTGCACCGGGGCGTGGGCGGCCGGCTCTTTCGGAGCTGGCTGCGCCACCGCGGTTTGAGTGAGGCAAACGGCGTGCTGTTTCTGGATACGCCCGCCGCGTCCACGGGCGCGGGCGTTTTCCGGATCCTATGCGCGGCACGCGACCTGAATCAAATGCTGATTGCGCCATTTCGCTTGGATAATGGCGAATCGCCGTAAAGGGAACTCCATGGCACCTGTCCTGCTTCCCGTTTTGCATTTCGGTTGTCCAGGGGCCGGAGGCCCGCTCGACCCGCGGGGCACCGGTTTGATGGCGTTCGTGGCGCCAACGACCCCCCGCCCGACCGTGCTCCTGGCCGACGGCCAGGCCGGTCATTCCGGTGCCTCTCTCACCAATGTCATCGAAAAGGCTTTGACGCATGCGCGCGCCGTGGCGCCCTCGACCTGGAGCCTCGATTTGCAGGTGGCGGACTGGCTTGAACTCGACAGCGAGGGTCACCTGGATGGCATAACGATCGCGGCGCCCGCGCACCCCGGCTGGCCGCAGGTCCGGTGGCGCGCCTTGACGCCGACCGCCCATGCCGCGGCTTTGCGGCTCTTTGGAGAGGCCCTCCGTGCCCAGTCCCTGAAAGTCGCGCCGCCGCGATGAACCCGTGGCGGCTGTGGGACCGCATCCGTTGCGCCTTCCTGCCACGGGCGCACCGGCGGCGCATCGGCGAGGCCCGTCGCGTTCTCGCCAAGGTTCGCCCTTGGCTGAAAACGGGACCGAAGGGACCGGCGCGGGTCTTTGGCTATCTACGCACGATCGATCCTCTGGTCTTCGAAGAGCTCGTCTTGCAGGCATTCGTAGACCAGCGATTTCGCATCCGCCGCGGCACGCGCTATTCGGGGGACGGTGGCGTCGATGGGCATGTGCGCCTGGGTGAGGCGTGGGCGCCCCTCCAGTGCAAGCGGTACGCGGGCGCGATCGATCCCCAGCACGTGCGCGACTTTGCCCGCCTCACCTTCCCGCGCCGCGCCGTGTTCGCGCACACCGGTCGCACAGGACCCCAGAGCCACGCGACGCGCGACGCGCGCGTGATTATGCTGAGCGGTAATAGCCTGTTGGCGCTCATCGCCGGGACGTTTTCGCTGGATAGCGAATAAGCGTGATCGCGTGCTGCTATTCGCCCGTCTCTCCCTGCGATTGGCTGGTAATCTGAATTACGAGAAAGACAGGCGCCCTCCCCGCCTGCTGTTCTCACCCCGGCCCCGGATTCGTCCGGGGCTCTTTTTTTGCGCCTTCGAATCCTGAACGGGTCCCGCGAGGGGCGGTGGCCGCGGGCTTGATCATGAGAGGCTATGGCTTGCGAACTTCCCCCGCCTCCTAAACCGAACAGCGGGTACCGGAAGCCGGCCGGCAAGACCCGGCGGTTCCCCATACCGCCCGGCTATACCCACCAAGACCGGCGACGCCGGGAAGAGCGGCGCGCACCGCGGGGAGGCCGGGATGCGCTGTCATAAACGACCCCCGTTAGACCCGCCCAATCCGGACTTGCAATTCCCGAGAGACCGATACGATAGCGAGAACGTTCCGGAGGCTATTGCGAGCCGCGCAATCCCTTTTTAAGGAGAACGCAAGTGACTCTGAAGACCCCAACCACAGATTCGGCGCAGATAGGCAATAATGCTATGTGGTTATTCGAACGCGACCCGAGCGGCGCGCTCTCCGCTGAACAACTGGCCTTGATGGAGGCCGATTTGGCCTTAGGCGCCATCGGACGGCGACGGATGTGCGCTCTGGCGGACCTGCCATCCGTGCTGGCCGAATATCCTGATCGCCCCGTCATTCCCGTGGGGGGCACCGATTTTGTGCTGGCAACCGCAACCTACCTCGGCCTCGAGGCAGCCCTTAGGGCCTCGTGGCCCGGTTCTTATCCTGCCGCTCTCTATCCGTTCTTGCATCGCACCGTCGAGACAATGACACGCGCCGACGCCATCGCGTTTGCCGGCACGCGCGACCTGTTCGTGAAACCGGCAGGGCTGCCGGCCATCAAGGCTTTCACGGGCCAAATCATCGGCCCTGGACGCACGCCAGACGAAGAATGGGCGAGACAGCCGGAGGATCTGCTGGTCTAT
>JAKAXT010000077.1 GCA_021816425.1 Pseudomonadota bacterium
TTCCGATCTCCGGCTTCTCGCCGGTCCCAACCGACGGCAAGTTCGGCTACGCGAACTTCACCTGGAAGGCCGCCCCGGGCACGTATTATTACGTGTGTGAGATTCCGGGACACGCCGCCACCGGCATGTTCGGGAAGATCGTCGTCAAGTAAGCAGCAAAGACGGTATTCGGCGCGCGTCGGGCGAACGCCCGGGTCGGGCGCCGATGGCTACCGGGAAGCCGGGGTGCGGTGTCGCCCCCGGCTTTTTTTGCGTCAGCGCCCGGGCGCCCGGCTGGCGCGCCGGATGACGCCCTATGTCCGCCTGGCCTGGAGCGGGGGATTCCTGTGATAGGCCCTGCGGCAGATATGCGGTAAAATAAGGTGTTGCGCCTCGGTCGTGGCGGCGAGCGGTCGATGCTCAACGCAGTCGCAGATGCGGTCATAGGCGAGACCCGGGCAGGGCGAAGCGGGAGGATTGGAACGGTATGAGCAGATCACAAGCGGTGTTGGGCGGGAACCTCGAGGGGATTGCGCGCCGGTGGAAGGGGATATTGGCGGGACTCGTGGTGCTTGTCGCCATCTACGGGAAGGGCTACGCGGTCGCCGGGGTCCACGCCGACAGCTGGCACTTTTGGGCCGCGGATCTGAACCCGCTGCCGTGGCTTGGGGCGATCATGCTCATCGCCGTCTATTGGGCGCGCTATGATCGCTATAAGGCGGAGGGCGGGGCGCCTGGCCTCTGGTCGGGCGCGCGGGTGTTTTCCTTCGTGGCCGGCGTGCTCGTGGCGCTCGCGCTCTGGGAATCCCCCTTGAATGGTTTCGTCGAAAGGTCGATGACGCTTTATACGGTGAAGCTCATGGGAGAATTCGAGCTTGCCGCACCTTTGATCGTGCTGGGGATCCCCTTCGGGCTTGTCGATTCGGCACGGACGCAAGGCCGATTCTGGAGGGGGTTGCGCTTCCTGCATAATCCGGTCGTGACTACCGTCGCGCTTGCGATCGTGCTTGCCGCGTGGGACATGTCGGCACAGATGGCGCTCGGTCTGCGCGACTCGTTCATGTTCGCCGTCCTGCCAGGGGTCTACCTCGGGCTTGGCATGATGGTCTGGATACAGTCTCTGCAGGCTTTGCCGACATTCCCCAACTTCTCGAGCCACCTGCGCAAGGGGATCTATGTGTGGGCCATGGAGACGACCATGATGGGGATGGGCGCGATGTGGTTCTGGAGCGCCATGACAGCCATGAACCCCTCGATCGGCGGGCCTTTGGTGTGGGGCCTTAGTCGGAGGACGGATATCCATATGGCGGGCGCGACCATGATGGCGCTTTCGTTGCCGACGATGTGTCTCGTGTTTTGGCATTTCTGGCAGTGGATCGCAAGCGTGGTCGGGGTATCCGAGAGCGACGAATACGAAAACGTGGCGGCGGGTCGGCAGGAGATCTGAAGGAGAGGGGCCTTGCGCGCGGTGCGTGTGTTGCCCGAGGAGCAAGTTTCAGTACTGTAGGTCAGGAGGGTTCGTGCGACGGCTTTTGGCAGCGGCGGTGTTGGTGTCGGGGATGGGAGTGGCGAGCGCCCATAAAGTGCTTTTCTTCGGTGCGTCGGTGGTTGGCGCTTCGCGCGCAAGCGTGAATGCGGCGCTCATGCGTGCGGGTTTCCGGATTCCGAAGAAAGGTCCGGAGGAGTGGTTCAATACCTACAGGATCAACGGTCAGCTGGCGGATCTGCAGGGGGCGAGCCGCCTCACCGTGAACTTCACCCGCGGCGGCCGCTTCGCGATCGCTCAATACACCTTCCCGAGCTTCGACAACGTCCGCCAGGTGAAGAACATCATTACCATGGTGGCCTACAAGTACGGCAGGCCCACGAGCCTGAGCGGGAACCCGAAGCACGGCGCCGTGGTGGCGCGATGGATGGAGCCGGGTGACGCGGAGGTCAAGGTGTGGCGGGGGAATTCGTCGACCACGACCTACATGGACCTCGAGAATGTCGGCGCGCTGAAGAGTATGCGCGTGGAGTATCCGGCGGTCGCGAAGTCCCTGGGCGCGTCGCTGCCGAGCTCCGCTGCCGCCGGCAAGGGGCAATGGGAGCCGCCTACGCCCTCCGACGTGACTACGCCCGATTCGAACCACCCGATCCCGATGAAATGGGAGTTCGCGATCATCTCCGTGTTCTCGGTGCCCGCGCTCATCATCGTGTTTTTCGCACACTTCCTGGCGCGCGTGACGCGCATGCCTCCGTCCGTGAAGGCGGTGTTCCGTGTGAGCGTGGGGCGCATGGCCAATTGGTTCCGCAGACCGGCCTGGAAGAGGCGCTGAAGCGGGATTCGAGGGCCGTGCCGGGGCGCCCGCAGGGGGCCCTCCGTGGGAACCGCGGGCGCACACCGCTTGGGGCATGCAGGAGAGCGGGGTAGGGGCCCGGTTCTGACCGGCGCGCACCGCAGGTCTCGCGCCAAGGGACGCCGGCGGCGTTCGGGCGCGGAGTGTGTGGTCGCCAATCGGCCTTTGCTGTCCTCGGCATGGCGCCGGGAAACACCACTCCTCCTCCAGGCTCGTCGCATGTTAGAGGAGGCGGCCGCTACCGTATATCGTTTGTTGCTGATATACTTATCGAGTGTCGCAGTCCCCGCCGTCTCACTCGGAAAATTCCGGCTCGGCCCGTCTGGTCCCCCTGTTCATCGGGGTCGGCCTTGCCTTGGCGCTTGGGTCCTTCGAGGGCGCCGGGGTGCAGGCCATCTTTCCTTATATTGGGGGCGGCCTGTCCACCAGCGGTTATCGCGCGCTCTGGACACTCACCTATTTCGTCGTGCATTGGTCCCTGGGCATCGCGCTCATGCCCTGGAGCGTGCGCCGCTTCGGCAGGGTTCGGGTCTTTCAGGGGGCGGTGGCGCTTGCCATGAGCGGCAGCCTCCTGGGGGCGCTCACCGGGAACTTGTGGGTCATGCTGATCTCGCGTGGCATGGAGGGTCTGGGGGCGGGCCTGCTCGTGCCGCTCAGTCAGAGCCTCTTTTTGGCGTCGACCCCGCCGCGACGCCATGGCCTCGTGACGGTCTTCTGGAGCAACGCCATGCTTTCGCCCTTTTTCCTGGGGCCGGCCGCCGGGGGATGGCTCGCGATCACGGTAGGGTTCCCGTGGATTTTCGGGCTCACGGTCCCGTTGTGGCTCGTCGCGGCGTGGCTCGGGACGCGCGGCATGGCCAACGAGCCCTCTCCTGCCTCGTGCGCCCCGCCTTTCGACAAGATGGGATTCGCTCTGCTCTATGCGGGCCTCATGAGCCTGCAGGTGGTGCTCGATCAGGGCGAGCAGCACGGGTGGTGGTATTCGCCCTTCATACGCGAGGCCTCGGTGGCGGCGGTCGTCTGCCTGTATCTCTTCGGCTGGTATGAGCTGCGCACCCCTCATCCCTTGCTGCAATTCCATTATCTGGCGCGCCGCAACTATGCGCTCGGCCTGCTGCTCCTTAGTCTTGGCTGGGCGCTCTTCATGGGCTGGGCCTCCCTTCTCCCGCTGTGGGCGGAGGAGGACCTGGGCTACAACGGCCTATGGGGCGGCCTCTTGCTGATCCCCGTGGGTCTCGGTGCGCTGCCCTTGTCGACGCTCCTAGACCAGTTGCGGGGCCTGTTCGGCCTGCGGCGGCTCGCGAGCGCAAGCTTCCTGCTCCTCGGGACGGCCTACGGGACCTTGTCCGCGCATCCGGACAGCAGTCTTTCGGATCTGTTCTGGCCGCTCGTGGTTCTGGGTCTCGGTGTCGGCATTCTGTTCGTGCCGCTCACCATGATCGTGATGTCCGAGATCGCCGTCGCCGCCGTGCCGCAGGCGGCCACGACCGCCAATTTCCTGCGGGTGTTCAGTGCGAACCTCGGGGTTTCCGTGCTCGCGGTCTTCTGGTCGCGGGGCAGTGCGCAGGCCCGCAACACCCTGAGCGGGGAACTGTCGCGCTACGCGGATCCGGTGACGCAGCCCCTGAGCGCCCTTCAGAACGTCCTGTCGGTCGAGGCGCACACCCTGAGCCTCGACAATCTCTTGAGGCTGTCGATGTGGCTGTGTCTGGCGGCCGCACTCGTCGCCTGGTTTTTCCTGATCCCGCCCCGCACCCTCGCCGAGCCGTCCGCGCAGGGCTATGTGGAGGAGGCGGAAAACGAGGCGGGCGCGCCGCCTTAAGGGCGGCGAGCGCGAGGCGGTGGCGGTGCGCCCGGGCCCCGTGCGCGCGGCATGAGGACTGTGAGGGCGCCTAGCGCAAAGACTTCGGTGGCCGTGCCGAAGATCACGAGATCAGCCGGACGGATACGATAAAGCGCGCCCATGGCGAGGCTCCCGACCATCCACGCCAGACTCAGGCCCAGGTCGAACAGGCCGAAGGCCGCCCCCAGTCGCCGGGAGGGGACGAGGCGGGTGATCCCGGCCCGCAAGGCGCCATCCTGGACCCCGAGGGCCGCGCCCCAGACGGTCACCGCCGCCACGAGGCCTAGGGGCGATCGGGACAGAAACTGGAGGGGGTCTGCGACCAAAAGGAGCAAGGGGAGCAGGTACAAGGCCTTCAGGCCTATGCGATCGAACAGTCGTCCGGCGGCGAGCGCGGCAAGGCCGTTTACGCCCATGGCCAGGGCGTAGAGTACCGGGATCCATGGTGGCGCCAGGCGATGAATCACGGCCAGGTGATAGGAAAAGAGCATAAAGTGGGCGAGCCCCATGACCGTGAGTGCCGCAAAGGCCATGTAGCCATAGAAGGCCACCGGCAGGGCCGCCGAGGGCTCGGCCGCGGGCCGCGCCGCCAGGGGAGGGGCCAGGGTGCGCGCATAGCCCAGCATCACGAGCGAGACGGCGGCCGGCACGAGCAGGGAGGCGAAGGCGGCCCGGTAGCCGAGTGCGGCCACGATACCCGCCACCATGAGAGGGCCGAGCAGTCCTCCGAACTGGTCGAGGACGGTGTGCAGCCCGAAGGCGCGTCCGGCGCCGAGGCGTTCCCCGGCCTGCGCCAGCATGACATTGCGGGCCGGGGTGCGCAGGCCCTTGCCGAGCCGCTCGGCCCATACCAGGGGGGCGGCCATCCAGAGGTTCTGGGCGAGCGCAAGCGTCGGGACGACGAGCAGGTTCGCAAGGTAACCCCCGGCCATGATCGGCCAGTAGCGGCGCGTGCGGTCGGCGAGGTGCCCGGCGAACAGGCGCATGCCCGACCCCAGGAGCTCGCCCGTACCGGCGACGAGACCCACGAGCACGGGATTTGCCTTGAGGGTGGCCAAGAACGCGCCGAGGATGGCGTGGCTGCCTTCATAGGCGAAATCGGCAAAGAGGCTCACAAGCCCCAGGCGCATCACAAAGCGCGTGAGATCGGTGCTTTCGGTCCGCGGTGTCGACATGGTGTTCCTGACTTGGGCAGGGCGATCGCCGGGGATCGGCGCGATATCGACGGGGACTTGGCGCCCGTCGCGCGCTAGTATAAGCGATCGCGCGGCAGGAGGTGCGCCCGCGGCGCACAAAGAGCGGGGACGGCCGCGTGTCTCCGGGGTCGGACGCGGCTCCGGGATCGGTGATGTTCGGGGGACAGGCGCGTGTCGGACGAGGAGTTCTGGATGGCGGAGGCGCTGGCGCTGGCGCGTCGCGGGGCGGCGGCGGGCGAGGTGCCGGTCGGGGCTGTGCTCACGCGCGGGGGCGAGGCGATCGCGCGCGCCTACAATAGCCCGATCGCGCTGCATGATCCCACCGCCCATGCCGAGATCCTGGCCTTACGCGCGGGCGGACAGCAGGTCGGCAACTACCGCCTGCAGGACTGCGTCTTGTACGTGACCTTGGAACCTTGCGCCATGTGCGCGGTGGCGCTGGTGCACGCGCGCATCGCGCGCGTCGTGTTCGGGGCCGCCGACCCTCGCGTCGGGGCCGCCGGCTCGGCCTTTGCCCTTACGGATGAACCGAGATTCAATCACCGCGTGGCCGTGAGCGGAGGCGTATTGGCCGCCGAATGCCAGGCCCTGCTGCAGGATTTTTTTCGGGCGCGGCGCACGGCCTCGTCAGATCGTGGGCTCGCTTAGCTGGAAGAGCAGAGAGCGAGGGTTGCCGGTGGCATGATGCAGGCGGCGCAGAATGCGGTAGTAGACGCGTATCCGGTTCACGTACTGCACCGCCACGTAGCCCGCGGCGTAACCGAAGTGTGTCTTGCGAAACCACCACGGGTCCTCCAGGAGCGGTAGCCGCTGCTCCACGTCGGCCCAGCGGTCCGGGTTCGCGCCCTGCTCGCGCGTGAGCCAGCGGGCGTCCGCGAGATGATTCAGACCGATGTTATAGGCCGCGAGCGCCATCCACGTGCGGTCGGGCTGCGGGATCGCGGGGGGCAGGGCGTCCAAGAGCGCGCGCAGGTAACGCGCGCCGCCGTCTATGCTTTGCCGCGGGTTCAGGCGGTCGGTCACCCCGAGCGAGAGGCAGGTCTCGTTGGTCAGCATCATGAGGCCCTGGACGCCGGTCGGGGATTCGGCGTTCGCCTCCCATCGCGATTCCTGATAGGCCACCGCCGCGAGCAGGCGCCAGGGAATGTGATAACGGGCGCCGGCGCGTCGGAACAGGGGGGCGTAGAGCGGCAGGGCCGTATGGACGCGCTCGAGATAGGTGTGGATGTGGACGTAGTTGTAGCGCGTCACCCCATAGTAGCGGGCGATGAGGTCGGCGAGCTGCCCAGATCGGCGCAGCTGCGCGAAGAAGCGGAACGCCGCGCTATAGAGTTTGTTGCCGCGGTCTTTGGGGAAGGCCCAGGCAAGCGGACGGGGCGGTCCTATGTCGAAGGCGACGCGCAATTCGGGATAGTAGCGGCGGTTGACGGAGACCACGTTCGAGTCGGCGACCGTGAATCGCAGGAGCCCCTGCCATACCAGGAAGAGGAGTTCGTCGGCCTGCATGTGTGCGGCGTCGGTCCAGCTCAGATGGGGGAGGGCCTGGCGCAGGTGGTCGAGCGCGGTCTCGGCGCTCGATCCGGCCACCACCTCGATGGGGCGTCCGACGATATCCTTCAGGGCGGCGGGCTTATGCGTGCCGCCGCGGTAGACGAGTTGTTCGTGGACGACCTGATAAGGCGGACCAAAGCGTACCAAGCGCTTGCGGGCCGGGGTGATGGTGAGTCCCGCGACGAGATTCCCTTCGCCCGCGGCGAGCGCCTTCAGGAGTCCCTGGTCGTGGCCTATGACCTTGATCTTCAGTCGCAGTCCCAGGTAGTCGGCGAAATCGCGCGCCATGTCGTACTCCATCCCCGCCGGACCCTGCGCGCCCTGGTAATAGGTCGTAGGGCCGGTACGGGTGAGGACTACGAGTTCGCCGCGCTTCTGTTCCGGGAGACGTACGAGCTTCGAGCGGACATGGTGGGATGAGCATCCGCCGAGCAGCATCGCCATGAGGGCGCCGAGCGCCAGCGCGCTGGCTACGGGGTCTGGGCGATCCATCGCAAAGGCCGGGGGCCTGGCCCCTTGATTCTGTCGCCGGTCGTGCACATGGGCCCGATAATACCCCCTCTATCCTTTCTTGGCGACTCCGGTTAAGCTTAGTCACCCGGGAGAGGTACCGAAGCGGTCATACCGGCGCAGACTCGAAATCTGTTGGGGGCATTGCCCCACGTGGGTTCGAATCCCACCCTCTCCGCCATTACTGTGGAGAGTTCAAGGCCAAGGTTGGCCGACTCGCCCTGCGGTCCGGAAGCGGAGCGCGGGGTGGGCGTTTTTCGAATCAGGCTTCGCGGCGGCGGCGAAGAGGAACGGATTCATGACAGGAAGTTGTCCCGAGCAAGACGGTAGCGGTCGCGCCAGGAGCAGTCTTGGCAGGGCTTCTTGGCGCGGTGGGGGCCGAGCGAACGAAAGCAATCTTCTCTTTCTGCGCACCCGACATCCCGAGCACGGGATCGCGCGGCAAGATCTGAGTGGCGCATTCTACACCCTGGGCGGAGTCGCCCTCGGACTCATCCTGGGTTATCTCGGTTACCATTACCGCCTATCGGCGGCGCTCGTGTCCCTGCATGATCCCGTACTGCTGCTGGCGGGTGTGCCCGCGCTCGTCGGCGGAGGCGTGGGGGCATTCGCGGCATGGCTTAGGGCGCGGACCAAGCTTGCGCAGGCGTTGGTCACGTCCGAAGGTTTCAGGCAGCGACTCATGAGTGTCGAGCGCAACCAGGCCTTATGGATCAGCCTGTCAGCCGTCCTCCATGATGTCCGCAATCCCCTCCATAATATCCAGCTCCTGATAGAGGCCCTCGAGTCCCCCGAGGCCGATCCCGACCGGGTCCGTAGACAGGTCCTCGAGCAGCTCGAGCGCATCAATGGGCGGGTACGCAGGGTGGTGGCCCAAATCTCGGAGTTTTCCGGGGAGATCGCGCGCCGCCCGATCGGTCTTGGCCAGGTGCTTGCCGAGGTCTCGGAGATGGTCCGTCCTCTTGCCCGCCAGTCGCGGGTGAGTCTCAGCGTGGACACCGGCCCGGACACCCTGGTCGTTGCCGACCCCAAGTTTTTGGTGCAGGCCATCGATCACCTGATTCTGAACTCCCTGCAGATCCTGTCGGAACAGCCGCCATCGGCCCCGCGCAGCCTGAGCGTGCAGATCCGGCCGGTCGGCGACGAGGTGGAGATGTGGGTGGAGGATAGCGGTCCGGGTCTGCCCGACGAGGTCCGCGAGCGTTTGTTCGAGCCTCTGACCACCACCCGCACGAGCGGCATGGGTCTTGGGCTTGCGATCGCGCATGCCCTGGCGAGCGCCGCCGGCGCGCCTTTGTCGTTGGGTCATACTGGAGCCGCCGGGACGCGTTTCGTATTGCGCTTCCGTCCGGCATGAAGGGCGGCCGCGCGGGCGCGTCGTCCATTTTCGTTCCAAGAGCCCGAGTGCCCCGCTATGACAGCTAACGAGGAAACCCTGTCGATTCTCTGCCTGGACGTGGATTTGGCGTGGGTTGCGAAGATCTGCGGCGACGAGGAGTTGAGTGTCGATCTGAAAGAGCTTCCCTGGTCGGAGGCGGCGCGCGCGCAGCTGCAGGATCTGACGCAAGACGTGGTGCTCATGAGCGAGTCGGTGTTCCGGCAGTGGCGTGACGGGGCGCAGGCCCTGGCCGTGCGGCCCGTGATCGTGGTGGCGCGAAAGGTCGAGGACGATCTCGCCATCGCCGCGCTGCGCGCCGGCGCGCTCGATGCGCTCTCGACCCAGGAGGGAGGGCGCTTGGGCGCGCGCCTGCAGGGGATGGCGCGCCGCCGCGCGGGGCGCGAGCTCGTGGGCGAGGTCCTCTCCTACCTGGAGGAGTCCGTGTTGATCGCACGCATGGGGCCGGGCGATCGCTACGAGATCATCTACCGGAACCCGGCCTGTGTGCGGCGTATGGACGCGGCGGGCGGGCAATCCGGCGACTGCCTCCTCTGTCTCTCGCCCGGTCCCCGGACCGACATGCGCAGGATCGACGAAGTACGCCGCGAGTTGCGCGCAGGTCACCCGGTACGTGCCGAGTTCATCGATTACCGCGGCGACGGCGAAATGGCGTGGACCGAATTTTCGGCCGCCCCGTTGAGCGTCCCCGGCTACTGGGTCGCGGTATCGCGCGATGTGACCCGCCGCCACGAATCCGAGGACAGCGCCCAGCGCTTGCGCGAGCTCGTCATAAAGTCGCAGAAGCATGAGAATACCGCCGTGCTTGCCGCCGGCATCGCGCACGACTTCAATAATATCCTCACAGGCATTGTGGGTAGCGCCGAGCTCGCGCGCATGGCGCTGCCCCCGGAACATGCCGTGCAAAAGGACATCGAGACCATCATCCAGGCCTCGGAGCGCGGCGCCGAGCTTAATCGCGAGCTTCTGGACTTCGCAGGTCCCGGCAAGGGCGCGCTCGAGCCCGTCTACCTGAACAGCATGGTGACGACCATGCTCGTCATTCTTCGCTCACGGATGAACAAGTCTATCGTCGTGCGCAAGGCTCTACGGCCCGACATACCGCCCATCGAAGCCGATCCGGCTGAGATCCAGCAGGTGATGCTGAACCTGTGCCTGAACGCGAGCGAGGCCATGGCCGAGTGCGGTGGAACGCTTTCGATAACCACCGATCGCCTGGACATAGAAAACGGCGATCAGGGGGATTTCGCCTATGGATGGCCGCAGCCGGGTCCGCACGCCGTATTCGAGGTCTCGGACACGGGCCGCGGTATGGATCCTTCCTTGACCGCCCGCATCTTCGAGCCGTTCTTCAGCACCAAGGAGGGGGCGCGCGGCATCGGTTTGAGTGTGGTCCTGAGCATCGTGAAGGCCTATCGCGGCGGTATCGATATCGACACGAGCCCGGGGGGTGGGACGACCGTGCGCATCGTACTGCCGGCCGCCCCCGAGCGCGAACGCCGCAGCCCCGAGAAGGTGCAGCGGCCGCGTGAAGCAGACCATCGCACGATCCTGTTCGTGGATGACGAGGAAATGTTGCGCTCGCTTGCGCAGCGGGCCCTGGAGCCGCTCGGGTACCGGGTGCTGGTCGCCGCCGACGGGGTCGAGGCGGTGCGGATCTTCCGGGAAAACATGGCGGATATAGACCTCGTGGTCCTGGACCTCTCCATGCCGCGCAAGGGGGGCGAGGACGCCTTCAAGGAAATGCATGCCTTGGATAAGCGCGTGCCCGTGCTCCTCTGCTGTGGCTATGACGAGGCGAGCGCCCAGGAGAAGACCCGCGGCGCACGGTTCGCAGGCTATCTCGCAAAACCCTTCGGGGTCGGCACCCTCATAGAGACGGTACGCGCCACGCTCGCCGAGGCGGGCTCATGAGGTTTTCGACATTTTTGCGAAATTCGTTCGCATTGTCCGACTAATGTCCGATAATGGTGGCGCGGTCGATTTGTACAATGGCAGTGTCACACAATGGACGCGACGAGATGGGGCCGGATGAGAGCCGCGGTAAGGCGGAGGGGACGGGGTTCGATTGGCTGATGCAGATCGCGTACCTTGCCGGAAAGTCCTTGGATCTGGACGAGGCGCTTCCGGCGACAGTCGCCGCCATGGCCGAGCTGATACCTTGCGAGCATGTCGTGGTCCTTCAGCTCGAGAACGATGCCATGGAGGTGCGCGCACACTGGTCGCGGCCCGGCACCCACGCCACGATCGAGAATTGCCGCTTCAAGCGTTCCCCTGAAACCGGGTCATGCGAGCTCGATGTGCTTCATGCCGCAGGCGGCGCGAACGTCGCGGCGTTGCCCTATTTCCGCCCCGAACCCGGATCCGAACGCGGTGTCGTCGCCCTGACGGTGCCGCTTGCCGTCGACTATGTGTGCGTCGGGCGCCTCGATTTCATTCGCGACGGCGCCGGGGAGGACTTTTCCGCGTGGGAGCGCCATTTCGCCCAGGCTTGCGCCCGTATACTGGCGCTTAGCGTCAGAAACGGCGCGGAATACGCGCGCATGGCATGGCTTGCTGAGCACGACCCCCTGACAGGAATAGGAAACCGCCGCACCTTCGACCTCGCGTTGAACCGCGAACTGGCACGCGCCGAGCGCTATCGGCGGGACGTATCCCTGCTCTTGATCGGAA
>JAKAXT010000078.1 GCA_021816425.1 Pseudomonadota bacterium
CCTCCGTGATGCGCGGTACGAGCCTGGGCTGCCAACCGTAAATCCCGAGCACGGAGCTCAAATGGCCTTTGCTTAAGGCGCGGGCATGGACGTGATCCAGATCCAGCGTCACGGTCCGCTTGATCCCGTTTTTCGTCACCACACGCATGCGCACCGAAGCGTGCTCCAGGGCCTCCTGAAAGAGATACAGGCGGTCCTGGCCCAGGCTTTGCACCCGCCGGCCATTGATGTGGGTGATAAGGTCACCGGCGCGCAGACCCGCCGCCTGCGCGGGCGAGTGCGCCGCGACCTTGCCGATGATGGGCTTCAGGCCGGGTATGCCGGTCATGAACACCACCCAATAAGCCAGGATTGCGAACAGGAAGTTGAAGCCCGGGCCCGCAAGCACGATGGCGATGCGCTTCCAGACGGGCTGGCGATTGAAGGCCCGGTGCCGCTCGGCCGCCGGGACCTCGCCTTCATTCTCGTCGAGCATCTTCACGTAACCGCCCAAAGGCACCGCCGCAAGCACATATTCGGTCGCGTCGCGCCCTGCCCTGCGCAAAAAGAGCGGCTTCCCAAAACCGATCGAAAACCGCAGGACCTTCACCCCGAGGCCACGGGCCACGATGTAGTGTCCGAACTCGTGCACCGTGATCAGCACCCCGATGGCGAGCACATAACCGAGCAGGCTGTATCCGATCTCCGTCAGCACGCCCAAACCCCCTTCGCGCGATACCCGTCGACGACCGCGCGCGCCGCCGCGCGCGCCTGCCCATCTTCCTCGAGTATGGCCTCGAGGCTCTCCGCCGCGACCACGGGCCGCTTTGCGAGCACCGACTCTATGACGATGGGGATGGCGGAGAACGGGAGCTCGCGCGCGAGAAATGCCTCCACGGCGACCTCGTTTGCCGCATTCAAGGCCGTCGGGGCGCTGCCGCCCGCCACCGCCGCGGCCCGCGCAAGACCGAGGCACGGGAAACGCGCCTCGTCGGGGGCCTCGAAATCCAGGCTCCCGATCGACGCCAGATCGAGGCGCGCCACGCCCGCCTCGATGCGGTCCGGAAACCCGAGCGCGTGGGCGATGGGGGTGCGCATATCCGGATTCCCGAGCTGCGCGAGCACCGAACCGTCGATGTACTCCACGAGCGAATGAATGACGCTTTGGGGATGGATCACGACGTCGATCTGCTCGGGCGTCGCCTCGAACAGGCGGCAGGCCTCGATCAGCTCGAGCCCCTTGTTCATCAGGGTGGCCGAATCGACCGAAATCTTCCGCCCCATGCTCCAGCGGGGGTGCGCGCACGCCTGCTCGGGCGTCACGCGCGCAAACTCGCTTTGCGGGGTCTTGCGAAACGGGCCGCCCGAACAGGTGAGCAGTATGCGCCGCACCCCGGACCTGGCGAGCCCTGACCGGGACCGGGGCAGGCACTGGAAGACGGCGTTGTGTTCGCTGTCGAGCGGCAGCAACTCGGCGCCGCTCTCCCGCGCGAGCGCCAAAAGCAGGTGGCCCGACATGACGAGCGGCTCCTTGTTGGCAAACAGCACACGCTTGCCGGCCGCCACCGCCGCCCATGCCGACTTGAGTCCGGCTGCCCCTACGATCCCGCACACCACGGTCGTCACCCGTGGATCGCGCACGGCGCGTTCGAGCGCCTCTGCGCCCGACCAGACTTCGGTGGCACCGCCCTCTTCGGCAAGCGACCTTGCGAGCGCCTGCGCGGCCTCGGGGGCGTGGGCGACGGCGATCGCGGGCTTTAACTCCCGGCAAAGCGCGCGCAGCTCGTCGATGCGTTGATAGGCGGAGAGGGCCACCACCTCGAAGCGATCCGGGTGCAGGGCGACGACCTTCAGGGTGCTGACCCCGATCGACCCCGTGGCGCCCAGTATCGCGAGCCCCTGCCGGCCCTCACGCAGAGAATGATCCGCTTCCTGCCTCATCGAAGAACTCCCAGATCGCGCATCGTCCACACAAAAAGCGGTACCGCCGCCGTCAGGGCGTCGATGCGATCGAGGACGCCACCGTGGCCGGGCAGCCAACGGCCCGAATCCTTGACCGACGCCAGTCGCTTGGCCTTGCTCTCGAGCAGGTCGCCCACGATCGACAGCATGCCGATCGCGACCCCGAGAACGACCCCGCCACCCATGCCAAGCTGCAGCACGCCAAGCCACCACGCGCCCGTGCCGCCCACCACCGCCGCGCCCGCGATGCCGGCCACGGCCCCTTCCACGGTCTTGCCGGGGCTCACGAGTGGCGCAAGCTTGTGGCGACCGAAGGCGCGACCGGCGAAATAGGCCGCGCTGTCACCCACCCACACCATGGTGAACAGCCAGATCAAGAGGTCGTGATGCGTAGGGTCCTGTGTCACGAGGGCGAAACAGCCGCGCCATGTCGGCACGAGGATGAGAAGACCCGCCAGCCATTTGATGGGCGCCTGCCGCCACAAGAGACTGGCCCGGTCGCGAAACACGAACACCTCGCCCGCAGCCCATGCCCACCATGCGAGCGCTGCCGCCACCACGAACCCGAGCGGCAGGACGAGGCTCACGACCCCGACGACCGCCGTCAAAAGGGTGAAGGCAAGCCCGGCCGCCGTCCCCGGGCGGGTCAGCGACGACCATTCGAAGGCCGCGAGCAGCGTCACCGCGCCCAGCAGGACGCCGACGCCCACGGGATTCAAGAACATGAGGCCCGCAAGCAGCGCCGAGCCCGCGACGAGCGCCGTCAGCAGGCGCTCTTTAAGCACGCCACGCCGCCTCGACTTGATCTCCGGTGCGACCGAACCGCCGCTGCCGCCCCGCGAAGGACTCCAGGGCGAGATCGAACTCTTTACGATCGAAGTCGGGCCACAACACGGGGGTGAAATAGAGCTCCGTATAGGCAAGCTGCCACAAAAGGAAGTTGCTGATCCGCTGCTCGCCGCCCGTGCGGATGAAAAGGTCGGGTTCCGGGACATCGGCCATGCTGAGGTAGGGCGCCAGGGTATCGGGGGTGATGGCCGCGGGCTCGAGTCTGCCCGCGCGCACCTCTTCGGCGACCCGCGCGCAGGCCTGCGCGATATCCCATCGTCCGCCGTAATTGGCGGCGATCGTAAGACGCAGCCTGCCATTGTCGCGCGTCATGGCCTCCGCGTCGCGCACGCGCTGCACGATCTCGGGCCCGAAGGCGCCGATATCGCCTATGGCGCGAAACTGGATGTCATTGTCATGGAGCTTGGTGATCTCGCGGTCGAGCGCGAGCAGAAACAGCTGGCGCAGGAGACGCACCTCGAGCCGCGGCCGGCGCCAGTTCTCGCTGCTGAAGGCGAACAGCGTGACCGCCCTGATCCCCTTCTCGGCGCAGGCTGCCACGAGCTCACGGACCATCTCCACGCCCTTGCGATGCCCCTGGATACGGGCCTGGCCGCGGGCCTTGGCCCAGCGCCCATTGCCGTCCATGATCACCGCGACATGTGAGGGGAGACCACCTGCCATAGCACTCTGATCCGTCGTCGTCATACCGCGAGTATAGGCGCATTGCAGCGCCCCCGGTTAGATCTCCAGGATATCCCGTTCCTTCGCGCCGACTAGCTTGTCGATTTCCGCGATAAACTGATCGGTAGTCTTCTGTACCGCCTCCACCAGACGCTTCTCCTCGTCTTCCGAAAGCAGCTTCTTTTTGACCTGATCCTTCAAATGATTGTTCGTGTCGCGCCGGATGTTGCGCACCGCGATCTTGGCGTTCTCGCCCTCGCTGCGGGCCACCTTGCCAAGCTCCCGGCGCCGCTCCTCGGTCAAGGCGGGCATGGGGATGCGGATCACCATGCCGGTCGTCACCGGATTGAAACCGAGCCCCGACTCCAGGATGGCGCGCTCGATCGGGGCGACCATGCCCTTCTCCCAGGGGTTCACCACGAGATTGCGGGCATCGGCGACGGTGATATTGGCGACCTTGGAGAGCGCCGTCTTCGTACCGTAGTAGTCGACCATGACATGGTCCAGAAGCGCGGTATTGGCGCGTCCCGTACGGATCCGGCTCAACTCGGCCTTCAGGGCCTCGAGAGACTTGGCCATGCGCGCCTGAACGTCTTTTTTCAGGTCCTCACTCACACTGCGCTCCTTCTTCCACTAAAGTCCCTTCCTCGGCCCCCGCGAGGATGCGCGCGAGGGCTCCGGGCGATGTCATGTCGAAGACGCGCAAGGGGACCCGAAACTCCCGCAAGAGCGCGATCGCCGTCGCGTCCATGACGGCCAGCCGTCGCTGCAAGACGTCATCGTAACTGAGCCGACGGTAGCGCACGGCCTTCGGATCGCGCTTCGGATCGGCCGAGTACACCCCGTCGACCTTGGTGGCCTTCAGCATGATGTCGGCCCGCATCTCCAGCGCCCGCAGGCTCGCCGCCGTATCCGTCGTGAAGAACGGATTGCCGGTCCCGGCCGCGAATATGACCACCTCGCCCCGATCCAGGCACGCCAGGGCATGGCGCCTGTCGAAGGCGGGCACGGCCGTTCCGACCGGAAGGGCCGACTGGATGTGCGTCACGACCCCGCGCGTCCGCAGGGCCTCGGCCAAAGCCAGCGCGTTCATGACCGTCGCGAGCATGCCCATGAGATCGGCCTCGGCCCGGTCCATGTCCCGCGCCGAATTCGACACCCCGCGGAAGATATTCCCGCCGCCCACCACGATCGCCAGTCCGGCACCGCAAGCGGCCTCGGCCACGGCATCGGCCATCGTCTTCAGGACCTCCGGGTCGATACCATAACCCGCCTTGCCCATCAGCGCCTCGCCGCTCAGCTTCAGGAGCACGCGCCGGTAACGCGCCATAGATCAGCTTCCTTTCACCTGGGACATCACTTCCGAGGCGAAGTTGCTGACCTCGCGTTCGATTCCTTCGCCCACCTCGAGACGGAAAAAGCGCTTCACGTCGGCCCCGAACCGCTTCAGGTGCGTGGCGACCGTGATCTCCGGGTCCTTCACGAAGGGCTGGCCGACCAGGGTGATGTCCTCCAGATACTTCCGGACCTTGCCCATCACCATCTTCTCGACGATATCGGCGGGCTTCCCGGACTCCGCGGCCTGCGCGACGTAGATCGCCTTTTCACGGGCCACGACGTCCGCCGGGACCTCGTCCGGCCGCGCATAGGCCGGTTTGTTCGCGGCGATGTGCATGGCCAGGTCGCGGGCCAGGCCCGGATCCCCGCCCGTAAGCGACACGAGCACGCCGATCCGCCGCCCGTGGACGTAATGCCCGAGCACACCGCCCTCGGCCTTGAGCCGCGCGAAGCGGCGCACGGTCATGTTTTCCCCGAACTGCGCCACGAGCGCCGCGCGGGCCTCGGCGACCGTGCCGCCCCCCGGATAGTTCAAGGCCAGCAGGGCCTCCAGATCGCCGGGGTTCTTGTCGACCACGAGCGCCGCGAGCGCCTCGGCGAAGGCCACGAAACGCTCCTCCTTGGCCACGAAATCGGTCTCGCTATTGACCTCGACGAGCGCCCCCACCTGGCCCGCGGCATCGACACAAGCCGCCACCACCCCTTCGGCGGCCACGCGATGGGCCTTCTTATCCACCTTGGCGCCGGCCTTCTTACGGAGCAGGTCGACTGCCGCCTCCATGTTGCCGTCGGTCTCCGTGAGCGCCGCCTTGCATTCCATCATGCCAAGCCCGGTCCGCTCCCGAAGCTCCTTCACCTGTGCTGCTGAAATCGCCATATTCTGTCCTCACGCGCACGCAAAAGGGGGCTTTGCCCCCCTTTGCCTCTCTCTATCCGCCAATCCGACCTCAGGACCGACCGCGGCCGCCACGAGCGGGACGGGCACCCGCCCCTTCGCGACCCTTGGGCCGCGCCTTGCGCGCATCCGCGGCGCCGGCGCCGGCGGCCTCGGTATCCCCTTCGCCTTCGCCCGCCAGGCCCTCATATGTGCTTGCGGCCTTCTTGCGGGGCGCGGCGCGCAGGGCCGGATCTTCCTTCACTTCAACGAATTCCTCGTCCCCCGAAGGCGCCAAAGTCGCCACCGCGGCGCGACCTTCGAGTACCGCGTCGGCCATGGTCCGGGCATAGAGACTTATGGCTCGGCTCGCGTCGTCGTTGCCGGGGATGACGTAATCCACGCCATCGGTCTTGCAATTCGAGTCGACCACCGCAACCACCGGGATCTTGAGCTTATTGGCCTCGCTCACCGCGATATACTCATGGCCCACGTCGACCACCAACAAGGCGTCCGGCAGGCTCGGCATGTCCTTGATGCCGCTCAGGCTCCGATCCAGCTTGATGCGCTCGCGCTCCAGATTCAGCGTCTCCTTCTTCGACAGCTTCTCGGCCCCACCGCCCTCGGCGAGCAGCTCCTCGAGCCGCTTCAGGCGCTCGATCGAGCGGCGCACCGTCTTGTAATTCGTCAACATGCCGCCCAGCCAGCGATGGTCCACGTAGGGACAGCCCGCCCGGATCGCCTCGGCGCGCACGATCTCGGCGGCCTGGCGCTTGGTGCCCACGAACAGGATGGTGCCCTTGTTCGACGCGAGCTTGCGCACGAAGGCCGCCGCCTCGTTCAGCATGGGCAGCGACTTCTCGAGATTGATGATGTGGATGTTGTTGCGCTCCCCGAAGATATAGGGGCGCATTTTCGGGTGCCAGAACCGGGTCTGATGGCCGAAATGACAGCCGGCCTCCAGCATTTCACGCATTGTGACGTTAGCCATGAGATCTCTCCAAACGGGTTTGTCCACCGCAGGTCCCGGACGTCGACCCAGCGCCTTTCGGCCCCGAGCACCCGAACGCCGTGACGACCTGCGTGCGATAATCCCTCGAAACGAGGGCGCGAGGGGATCCTCGCGTGGCGGCATGCTACCACGAGCGAGGGTCCGGTAACAGTGCGGATCGCCCCGCCCGGCGCGCGAGGTTGAATGCCGGGCCCGGACCACGGACAATGAGCCTTTACTCAATGTTCGACCCCGGAACCCAAGACCCCTGATGGCCATAACGATCAAGACCGAAACCGAGATCCAGAAGATGCGCGTGGCCGGCCGCCTGGCCGCCGATGTCCTCGAGATGATCGCGCCCCACGTGGTACCCGGCGTGACCACGGGCGAACTCGACCGCATCTGCCACGACTATATCGTGAATACCCAGAAGGCGATCCCGGCGCCGCTCAATTATCGCGGCTTCCCGCGCTCGATCTGCACCTCGGTCAACCATCAGGTCTGCCACGGCATACCGGGCGACCGCAAACTGAAACGCGGCGACATCGTCAATATCGACATCACGGTCATCAAGGACGGCTACCACGGCGACACGAGCCGCATGTTCTATGTCGGCGAGCCCTCGGTCGCGGCGCGGCGCCTGACCGAGACGACCTACGAGTGCATGGTGCGGGGGATACGCATGGTACGGCCAGGCGTCCGCCTGGGCGACATAGGGCACGCCATCCAGACCCTGGCCGAGAATCAACACTATTCGGTCGTGCGCGAATACTGCGGACATGGCATCGGCCGCGCCTTTCATGAGGACCCGCAGGTTCTGCATTACGGGAATCCGGGGACCGGCGTGGCCCTGGAGCCCGGCATGACCTTCACGATAGAACCCATGATCAATCAGCGCGCGGCGGGGGTCAAACTCCTGCCGGACAACTGGACGGTCGTGACCCGGGATCACGGGCTGTCCGCCCAATGGGAGCACACGGTGCTCGTCACGCCCGCGGGTTACGAGGTCCTGACGCTGCGCTCGGACGAGACGATCTAGAGGACCCCCCTTGGCCAATACCGTCGCCGCGCAGCCCCCCAATCCCGACATCGCACGATTCCGGGAGGCCTTGCGGGCCGGCGACGCCCGCCTGCGTGCCGCCCACGACGCCGAGATGCCGCGTCGGCGACGCGGTCTCGGGGTCCAGGCCCTGCGCCTGCGCACCGCCTTGATCGACGACATCCTCTCGCGCGCCTATACCGAACACGAGCATAGGCTCCCAAGCCAGGTCTCGGTCGCGCTGGTGGCGGTCGGGGGGTATGGGCGTGGCGAGCTCCACCCCGCCTCCGACATCGATCTGCTCCTGCTCCAGGACAGCCCCCGTTACGAGAAGACCCAGGCCTTCGCCGAGCCCTTCCTGCGCTTCCTCTGGGACATAGGGCTCACCGTAGGCCATAGCGTGCGCTCGGTACGTGACTGCCTGCACATCGCCCGCTCCGACGCCACCGTCATGACCAACCTCATGGAGGCGCGCCTCTTGATGGGCGACGAGGCCCTCCTCGCGCGCCTCGTGCACGAACTGGCCTCCCCGCAGCTGTGGCCGAGCGCGCGCTTCTACGAGGCCAAGCTTGCCGAACAGAAGGCCCGCTACGCGCGTTACGACGATACCGGCTACAACCTCGAACCGAACGTCAAGGAAGGCCCGGGGGGCCTGCGCGACATCCATATGATCGGCTGGATAGCGCACCGCCATCTGGGATCCGCCGATCTCCACGACCTCGTCAAGATCGGCTTCCTCGGCGAACGTGAATATCGATCGTTGATCGACGCCCGCAATTTTCTCTGGCAGATCCGCAACGGCTTGCACCTCCTCGCCCGCAGGCGCGAGGATCGCCTGCTGTTCGACCACCAGCGGACGCTGGCCCTCCAGATGGGCTATGCCGACCGCCCGGGACGGCTCGCCGTCGAACAGTTCATGAAGCGCTACTATCGCACGGTCAAGCAGATCCAGCTCCTGAACGAGATCCTGCTCCAGCATTTCGCAGAATCCCTGCGCGGCGCCAAACGCCCGGCCCTGAAAGCCCTCACCCCGGAGTTCCGCGCCCGCAACGGCTTCCTCGAGACCGTCGATGCCCATGTCTTCGCCAAAGAGCCGCGCGCGATCCTCGGCCTTTTTCGGGTCCTCCAGGACCATCCGGAGCTCCAGGGCGTGCGCGCCGCGACCATCCGCCTCCTGCGCGCCCATCTCACCCTGATCGACGGCGCCTTCCGCAGGGACCCGGAAAACCAGCGGGCGTTCCTGGCCATCCTGCGCGCCCCGTCGGGGATCACGAAGGCCTTGCGGCGCATGAACGCCTATGGCGTCCTGGGCGCCTATATACCCGCCTTCGGCAAGATCGTAGGCCAGATGCAGCACGACCTCTTTCACGTCTATACGGTCGACGAGCATAGCCTCTTCGTCCTGCGCAACGTGCGGCGCGTCATGGTGCCCGCCTTCCAGCACGAGCTCCCGATGGCAAGCGAGGTCGCGCGCTCCCTCGCCAAGCCCGAACGCCTCTATCTCGCCGCCCTCTTTCATGACATCGCCAAAGGGCGGGGCGGCGACCATTCGCGTCTCGGGGAGGGTGAGGCGCGCGCGTTCTGCCAGCGCCTGGGCCTCAGCGATTACGATTCGGAGTTCGTCGCCTGGCTCGTGCGCCACCATCTGGCCATGTCGTGGACTGCGCAGCACACCGACATCTCGGACCCGGAGATAATCTCGGACTTCGCCCGCTTCGTCGGCGATCGCGAACACCTGGACAACCTCTATGTGCTCACCGTCGCCGATATACGCGGCACGAGCCCGACGGTATGGAACGACTGGAAGGGCAGGCTCCTCTCGGGCCTCTACCGCGACGCGACCCGCATCCTGCGCCGCGGGATCGGAGAGGCGATCGACATCGATGCGCGCGTCACAGACGCGCGGCGCGACGCCCTGCAACTGCTGGGCGACTGCGCGAACCCCGAGGCGATCGAGCGGCACTGGGCACGCATGGACGCCGACTACTTTCTGCGGCATGACGCCGAGGCCTTGGCGTGGCATGCCTGCGCGATCGCCGGGGGACCCGAGGTCGCGCTGCCTGTCATCGAGGCGCGCGTGCGCCCCGACCAGGCGGCGATCGAATTCCTGGTCTTCAGCCCACTGAGCGATGAACTCTTCGCGGTCCTCACGGGTAGCCTCGACCGCATGAACCTCTCCATCGTCGACGCGCGCATCCACATGGCCTCGGGCTACGCCCTGGACTGCTTCGTCGCCCTCACCTCCAACGGCATCCTGCCGGCCAAACGCGAGCTCTTGCAGATGCGGGAACAGGTGCGCGCCGACCTCGCCTCCGGATTTCGCGAGTCGGCGGCCCGTCCCCTGCCGCGCGCGCTCAAAAACTTTCCGATCACGACCGAGATCAATTTCTCGTCGACCGCCAACGGCCAGCTCACGGTCATGGAAGTGATCGCCCAGGACCGCCCCGGACTGCTGCATCAACTGGCTTTGGCCCTCTACACGAACCGCACCCGCATCGTCACCGCCAAGGTCGGGACCTTCGGCGAACGCGCCGAGGACGTGTTTTTCCTCACCGACGAACACGGCAAGCCGTTCGGAAAAGGCTCCTCGCAGCGCCTCACAGACCTCGCCCGAGCCATCCGCGCGCGCATAGATGGCCCGATCCCGGAGGCAGCCCCGAAGCCGTCCGGGTAATCTCTTCTCAACGGATCCGGAAATATCGGATCTCATCTGGCGCCCGCCGACTTTTGAATCTCAAGGCAGGCGCGGAATTCAAGCCGCGCGCACCCCATCGATTCTGACGCGCTCGAGCCGTACCCGAGCCGGCGCGGCTCCCCGCAGCTGCGCAAAGCCCGGCACCCAGGCGCCCCGCCGTGCGGCCGCCGCGCGACACGACATCGACCGGGTCTTCAGGGACCCAAGGCCCGTCCAAGGGAGGCCGTCGCCTAGCCGCCCACCGCACGCAATGGCGTATTGCATCGAGGAAAATTGCAACGGCGCGGTGAAACGAGAATCCCATGACCCGGATCAACGGGAGATTCTTCGGTTCGCTGACTTTCGGGCGGGCGGGGGATCCTGACATCACCGCGGATGGCGTACGGGAGGCGCCCTCTTTCGATGACCCGACGGCGACCAAGCTCAGGGTCGTGCCGCAACGGGCCGGGGCCAAAGACTACGGCGACGTTGCCGCATGATCGGTGCCGGAGGGCGCCTATCGCGCGGTTTGTCCTCGGCTCGGCGGCTTTTCGGGCCGAACGTTCAGCCAGGCGAACGCCCGAAAGCGTTATTCTATGCCGCCCCCGCGGCGCGTCGGGGGTCACCTGTTTCGCGGCGCCGCATTGCGACGCCGTGCGGGCGCGCTCCCCGTGCATTTTCCTCCCGCCTGCCCGCAGGCCCTACCGCGCCGTCCCGCGAACGGTGCCGGACGGGCGCGGGCCCGAGACTTCGGCAACCCGTGGTCATGGCCGCCCCCCTTGTGTTATAAATGCGTCCCATTCTCATTCACGAGAGAGGATCATGATGCGCCGTATGCCCCTGCTCACGCTTGCGATCCCGCTTGCCGCCTTCACCGCACCGTTAGATCGG
>JAKAXT010000079.1 GCA_021816425.1 Pseudomonadota bacterium
TTGCATGCGCGGCTTTACTTCGAGGATCGGCTTACGATCCAGTATCAGGTCCAGGAGATGCTGCGCATCGAAAAGATTTTCGAGGCCGGCGAGATCGAGGAGGAGCTGAAGGCCTACAACCCCCTCATCCCGGACGGCGCCAACTGGAAGGCGACCTTCATGCTCGAGTACGAGGACGTGGCCGAGCGCCGCGCAGCGCTCGCCAAGCTCGCCGGGGTCGCGTCCCGGGTCTATGTGCGCGTGGGGGAGCGGCCGCGCGTCTACGCGGTGGCTGACGAGGACATGGAGCGCGAGAACGACGACAAGACCTCGTCCGTGCACTTCCTGCGCTTCGACCTGGGCCCCGATGCCGCGGCCGCCGTTCGGGCCGGGGCGCCCATCGCCTGCGGCATAGACCACCCCGCCTATCGCGAAGAGGTCGCCCTCACCGAGCCTCAGCGCGCGGCGCTTTCCGCGGATCTCGACTGATGGCGCGATATGACGCATCCGACATCGAGGTTCTGACGGGGCTCGAGCCGGTCCGGCGACGCCCCGGCATGTACACGCAGACCGATCGGCCGCATCACCTGGCGCAGGAAGTCATAGACAACGCCGTCGACGAGGCCATAAGCGGCCACGCGCACAGGCTGGTCGTGACCTTGTACAAGGACGACTCCCTGTCGGTGGAGGATGACGGGCGCGGGATGCCGGTCGACATCCACCCCGAGGAGGGTGTAAGCGGCGTCGAGGTGATTCTGACGCGTCTGCACGCGGGCGGCAAATTCTCCGGGAAGAACTACACGTTTTCGGGGGGGCTGCACGGCGTCGGCGTTTCCGTGGTCAATGCTTTGTCGAAGCGCCTCGAGGTCACGGTCAAGCGCGGCGGCCAGGCCTATCGCATGGCGTTCGCGCACGGCGAGAAGGTGGATGACCTGACGGTGCAGGGGCCGGTTCCGCGCAAGGAGACCGGCACCACGCTCAGGTTCTGGCCGGAGGCCCGTTATTTCGACAGCCCCAAATTCCTTCCCGCCCGCCTGAAGCATTTGTTGAAGGCGAAGGCGGTGCTCTGTCCGGGCCTGCGGGTGGTGTTCCACTCGGAGCAGGATCCGGCCGACGACGCCGAATGGCACTACGAGAAGGGTCTTGGGCAATACCTGACCGAGTCCCTCGACGACCGCCCGTTCCTCCCGTCCACGCCGTTCGTGGGCGCCATGGCGGGCGGTGGCGAGGAGGCGGAGTGGGCGGCGGTGTGGGGGATCGAGGAGGGCCCGACGCCGGTCCGCGAGAGTTATGTGAACCTGATTCCGACCCCCCAGGAGGGCACGCACGTCAACGGGTTCCGGGTCGGGCTCACGGACGCCCTGCGCGAGTTCTGCGAGTTCCGAAATCTCCTTCCGCGTGGCTTGAAGCTCGCGGGTGAGGACGTATGGGAGCGGATCGCCTTCGTCTTGTCCGCCAAGCTGAAGGAGCCGCAGTTCTCGGGCCAGACCAAGGAGCGGCTCACATCGCGGGAGGCGGCCTCGTTCGTGGCCGGCGTCGTGAAGGACGGGTTCGCCCTCTGGCTCAACGCGCATGTCGCCGAGGGGACGGAGATCGCAAGGATCGTCATCGAGTGCGCGCAGGCCCGCGAACGGCGCTCCAAGCGCGTCGAGCGCAAGAAGGCGGTCAACGGTCCGGCGCTGCCGGGCAAGCTCGCCGATTGCACGATCCAGGATCTGGCGCGCACCGAGCTCTTTCTCGTGGAGGGGGATTCCGCGGGCGGGTCGGCCAAGCAGGCGCGCGACCGCACCTTCCAGGCCATCATGCCCCTGCGGGGCAAGATCCTGAACACGTGGGAGGTCGACTCGGGCGAGATCCTCGGCTCCCAGGAAGTGCACGACATCGCCGTCGCCCTCGGCGTCGATCCGGGCTCTGATTCCCTGGAGGGGCTGCGCTATGGGAAGGTGTGCATCCTGGCGGATGCCGATTCCGACGGCGCGCATATCGCGACCTTGTTGTGCGCGCTGTTCGTGCGGCATTTCCGCCCGCTCGTGGCCGCCGGACGCGTGCATGTGGCCATGCCCCCCTTGTACCGGATCGATGCCGGCAAGGACGTCTATTACGCGCTGGACGACAATGAGAAGCAGGGGGTGCTCGACAAGATCGCCGCGGGCCGCGGGCGCGCCAAGCCCAACGTCCAGAGGTTCAAGGGCCTGGGTGAGATGAACCCGGTGCAGTTGCGCGAGACCACCATGAACCCGGATACGCGCAGGCTCGTGCGCCTCGTGCTCGCCGACGACGACGGGACCGATGCCTCCTTCGACATGCTGCTAGGCAAGAAGCGCGCCGCGGATCGCAGGCGGTGGCTCGAGGCGAGCGGCGACAAGGCGGAGGTGGCCTGATGGAGCAGTCCGAACTTCCAGGCGAACAGATGCCGGTCGTAGGCTTCACGGAAAAGGCCTACCTCGATTATTCCATGTACGTCATCCTGGACCGCGCCTTGCCGCATATCGGCGACGGTCTAAAGCCCGTGCAGCGCAGGATCGTCTACGCGATGTCCGAGCTTGCGCTTGCCGCGGGCGCGAAGTTCAAGAAGTCGGCGCGCACGGTGGGCGACTGCCTCGGCAAATTCCATCCGCATGGCGACACGGCCTGCTACGAGGCCATGGTCCTCATGGCCCAGCCCTTCAGTTACCGCTACCCGCTCGTGGATGGTCAGGGCAACTGGGGTTCCCCGGATGACCCCAAGTCATTCGCGGCCATGCGCTACACCGAGGCCCGCCTGTCGCGCTTTGCCGACGTGCTGCTGGCCGAGCTCGGGCAGGGCACCGTGGACTGGGTCCCGAACTTCGACGGAACGCTCGAGGAGCCGAGACTCCTGCCGGCGCGCCTCCCGCATGTGTTGCTGAATGGGGCCACGGGCATCGCCGTCGGCATGGCGACCGACATACCGCCGCACAACGCGCGCGAGGTCGCCGCGGCCTGCGTGCGCCTCCTCGAAGACCCCAAGGCGGGCGTCGAGGCGCTCTGCGAGCATGTGCTTGCGCCCGACTACCCGACCGGCGCCGAGATCGTGACGCCCCGCGAAGACATCATGGCCTTCTATCGCAGCGGCACGGGGTCGGTACGGGCGCGCGCCGTCTGGGAACAGGAGGACGGCGCGATCGTGGTGACGGCGCTGCCCTATCAGGCCTCGGGGTCGAGGATCCTGGAGCAGATCGCCGAGCAGATGCGCAACAAGAAGCTGCCCATGGTGGAGGATCTGCGCGACGAGTCGGACCACGAGAACCCGACCCGGCTTGTGATCGTCCCGCGCTCCAGCCGCGTCGACACCGAAGCGCTCATGAGCCACCTGTTCGCAACCACCGATCTGGAAAAGAGCTACCGGGTCAACCTGAACCTCATAGGGTCCGACGGCCGGCCGCGCGTCTACGGTCTGCGCGAACTGCTTTTGGAGTGGCTCGCCTTTCGGGTGGAGACGGTGCGAAAGCGGCTCGCCTTTCGTCTCGACAAGATCAACGAGCGTCTGCACATCCTCGACGGGCTGCTCACGATCTTCGACCATCTGGACGAGGTCATACGCATCATCCGCACCGAGGACGAGCCGCGCGAGGCCCTGATGGCGCGCTTTTCCTTGAGTGAGCGGCAGGCCGACGCGGTGCTCGAGATCCGCCTGCGGCAGCTTGCGCGGCTCGAAGAGATCAAGCTGAAGGAGGAACACGACAAGCTCACGCGCGAACGCGCGGGGCTCGAGCGCATCCTGGGCTCGGAGGCGCGGTTGAAGCGTTTCGTGAAAGACGAGATCGTGCGCGATGCGGATGACTACGGCGACGAACGCCGCTCGCCGCTTCGTGCGCGGCCGGCGGCCCGCCCCATAGAGCCCGGCGACCTTGCGGCCGAGCCCGTGACGGTCGTGCTGTCTGCGAACGGCTGGGTGCGCCAGGCGCGCGGGCACGAGGTGGACGGCGCGGCGCTCTCCTACCGCACCGGGGACGCCTTCCGTCAGGCGGCGCGCGGGCGCAGCACGCAGTACGCCATCTTTCTCGACGGCGCCGGACGCAGCTATGCGGTCCTGGCCCACAAGCTTCCCTCGGCACGTGGTTTCGGGGAGCCCTTGTCGAAGACCCTGGAGCCGGAGGCGGGGGTCGAATTCAAGGGCGTCTTGATGGGCGAAGACGACGACGAGGCCCTGCTCGTGGCCGATAGCGGTTACGGCTTCAAGGCGCGGCTCGGCGAGCTCCAGACGCGCGCCAAGGCCGGCAAGGCGATCATGAAACTAGAAGCGGGGGCATCGCTCCTGAAGCCCGTCCTCGTGGCGAAAGGGGGCTTCATCGCCTGCGCGACGGCCACGCGTCTGCTCATCCTCTCCGCGGACGATCTGCCGCTCATGCCCAAGGGGCGCGGGGTGAAGCTTCTGGACGCCCAGGGCGAGAGGCTCGTCGCCGTGGCCGCGGGCGAGGCCGGGCAGTCGCTGTTGCTCACCGGCGGGCGCAAAACGGTGTCGTTGTCCGCGGCCGACCGGCGCCGCTTCCAGGGGGCGCGCGCCACGCGCGGCAAGGTCCTGCCCGAAGCCGCGCGCGGCTTGATCGACCTGACCGCCGGCCCGTGACCCGCTGGGCGCTCGGCGTCGAATACAATGGCGCCCGGTTCTGCGGCTGGCAAAGCCAGGTGGGTGTGCCGACCGTGCAGGACGCGCTCGAGCAGGCGCTCGCGGCGGTGGCGTGCGAGCCCGTACGGGTGGTCGCCGCCGGACGGACCGATACGGGCGTGCACGCCCTGGGTCAGGTGGTCCATTTCGAGAGCCGGGCGGTGCGCCGCCCGGAGGCCTTCGTGCGCGGCACCAACGCGAATCTCGGGGGGGATGTGGCGGTGCTCTGGGCGCAGCCCGTGCCGGGGGATTTTCACGCGCGCTTCTCGGCGCGCAGCCGCCGTTACCGCTATGTCTGGCTGAACAGGCGCGCCCGCCCCGCGCTGTTTTGCGACCTCATGACTTTCGAGTACCGGCCGCTCGACGCCTCGCGCATGCAGGAGGCGGCCATGGCGCTTCTCGGGCGCCACGATTTCAGCGCCTTCCGCGCCGCCCAGTGTCAGGCCAAGTCGCCCGTGCGCACGGTGCATTCGCTCTCCGTGGAGCGTGCCGGGCCTCTCGTGGTCATGGTGATCCGCGCCGACGCCTTTCTTCATCACATGGTGCGCAATATCGCGGGCGTGCTGGCGGCGATCGGGGCGGGGGAGCGTCCGGTGTCGTGGGCAGGCGAGGTGCTCGCCGCCCGCGAGCGCGCGGCGGCCGGCAATACGGCATCGCCTCACGGCCTGTATTTCGAGGCCGTGGAGTATCCGGAGCAATACGGGATCCCCGCGGCTTGCGAGGTCCCGGGCGCGGGTCTTCCATTCTTTTCCGGATCCCGGGCGCTCTAGGCCCGTCTTGCGGGGAACGCGGCTTCCAGGGGCCCACGGCAAAGGGGCCGCCCGGGCCTTCGGCGATCCGTTTTCGCGCGGGTCGTCGCCTGGGGCGCGGGCCGCGCCCGCCGCTACCATATTGTCTTGCTCATATATATCGAATATGTAATATAATGAGACCATGGTCACGGAGGACGATCTCTTTTCCCTGCTGAGCCACGACACGAGGCGCCGCCTGCTCCTGTTGCTCGAGGCCTTCGGAGAGCTCTGCGTCTGCGATCTGGTGGCGGGCGTCGATCTGCCGCAGGCGGTCGTCTCGCGCCACCTGGCGGCCCTGCGTGCCGCCGAACTGGTCGTTGCGCGCAAGCGGGGCACCTGGGTGTATTACAGGCGGCGCGCGGATCTCGCGCCCTGGGCGAAGGATGTCATCGCCGCGCTGCGCGCGGGGCCCGGGAGCGACGTGCTCGCGCGCGACGCGCGGCGCGTCGAGGTGCTGCGGGCCGAGGCCCGCTGCGAGAGCCGATAACGGGAGCGACGCCTCACGAAGGGCAGGCCTATCCACCCGACGGTGGCCGACCGTTCGCCGGTGGGGCGCGGCATGCGGGGCGCATCGCCCCTCCGCCGACCGTCCTGGCACCCGATTACGCCCGGGGAGGCCGGATGGCGCGCGCGTCAATGCCGCGGTCCCGGCCCATGGCGCATCGCGTGGCCTGGCCCGTCCCGGCATCCGGGTCGGGAGGGAAGAAAAATCGGCGGTCCTCGAGGCGCGTCCGGCGCATTTGGCCGCACCGGTCGTCGAGGAGGGGCGGGCGCGTGGTGGCCGCGCGATCGCGGAAGTCCCGGGTCTTCGTCCGGGGGCGTGCCGCCGGCGGTGCCCATGCCGGGTCGTTTCGAGGGGTGTTTAGGGCGAGTTGAGCGGCCGACGGGACCGCGCGAGGGAGGGTGGGGAAATGGTGTTGGCGGTGGCGGTCTTCGCGTTTACGCTTTTTCTGGTGATCGTGCAGCCCAGGGGGCTCGGTATCGGGTGGGGCGCCGCCATAGGCGCGGTCGTGGCCTTGGCGCTTGGCGTCGTGCATCTCCACAACATCCCGACCGTGTGGCATATCGTCTGGAACGCGACTTTGACCTTCGTGGGTCTCATCGTGATCTCGCTCTTCCTGGACGAGGCCGGATTCTTCCACTGGGCGGCCCTTCACATGGCGCGCATCGGCCGCGGCCATGGCGGCCGCCTCTTCCCGCTCATAATCCTGCTCGGGGGGCTGGTCGCCGCCTTTTTTGCCAACGACGGCGCCGCGCTCATCCTGACGCCCATCGTGCTCGCCATGCTGGTGGCCCTCGGCTTTCGCCCCGCGGCCGCCCTCGCCTTCGTCATGGGTACGGGCTTCATCGCCGACACGACCTCGCTGCCGTTTGTGATATCGAACCTCGTGAACATCGTATCGGCCGATTTTTTCGGGATCCCCTTCCGGCGCTACGCCGTCGTCATGACGCCGGTCGACATCGTGGCGGGCCTCGCCACCTTCGCCATGCTCTGGATCTATTACCGGCGCGACATCCCGCAAAGCTACGACGTGGCGCGCCTGGATGAGCCGCGAAGCGCGATCAAGGATCCGCTCCTGTTCCGTTTGTCGTGGCCCGTCCTGGGCTTGCTGCTCGCGAGTTATTTTCTGGCCGGGCGGCTCCATGTGCCCGTGTCCCTGCTCACGGGCATAGCCGCGCTCATCCTGCTGCTCGTGGCCGGTCGCGTGTGGGCGGGTGGGCGGGAGGCGGTCGTTCCCGTGGGGCGCGTGCTGCGCGAGGCCCCCTGGCAGATCGTCGTGTTCAGCCTCGGCATGTATCTCGTCGTCTACGGTCTGCGCGACGCCGGGCTCACGACTTGGCTTGCGCGGCTCTTGCAGGTCTTTGCCGCCCACGGCCTCCTGGCGGCGACCGTCGGGACCGGTTTTCTCGTGGCCCTCCTGTCGGCGGTCATGAACAACATGCCCACCGTCCTCATGGGGTCGCTCGCCATCCACGACATGGCCACGGTCCCTGCCGCGACGCGCGAAGCGATGATCTATGCCAACGTGATCGGCTGCGACATCGGCCCCAAGTTCACGCCCCTGGGGAGCCTCGCCACGCTCTTGTGGCTGCACGTGCTGGCCCGCAAGGGCGAGGTCATATCGTGGAAGGCCTACATGCGCGCCGGGCTTATCCTGACCCCATTCATTCTCCTGGTGACGCTGGTCACGCTCGCGCTCTGGCTGCGCTATCTGACCTAGGGGTCGGGCGGCGCCGATCGCGGGGGACCTCCCGCCCTTGCCGAGATCGGCGCCGCACCCTACAGGGTCGCGGTAGCGAAGTCGGCCAGACGCGAGCGCTCGCCGCGCTCCAGGGTGACGTGTCCGCCGTGGGCCCAGCCCTTGAAGCGGTCCACGACATAGGTGAGGCCCGAGGTGGTCTCGGTGAGGTAGGGGCTGTCGATCTGGGCGATATTGCCAAGACACACGACCTTGCTGCCGGGTCCGGCGCGCGTGATGAGCGTCTTCATCTGGTGGGCGCTCAGGTTTTGCGCCTCGTCTATGATGATGAATTTCCGCAGGAAGGTACGGCCGCGCATGAAGTTCAGGCTTTTGACGCGGATGCGCGCGCGCATCAGGTCGCTGGCCGCGGCCCGCACCCATTGCGATTGCCCGCGACCCTGGGACTCCCCCTGATTCAGGATATCGAGATTGTCCTCCAGGGCCCCCATCCACGGGCTCATCTTCTCCTCCTCGGTGCCTGGCAGAAAGCCGATGTCCTCGCCGACCGGGATGGTCACGCGCGTCATGATGATCTCGGCGTAGCGCTGGTGCTCGATCGTCTGGTGGAGGCCCGCGGCCAGCGTGAGCAGAGTCTTGCCGGTGCCGGCCTGGCCCAGCAGGGTGACGAAGTCGATTTCGGGATCCATCAAAAGGTTGAGCGCGAAGTTCTGCTCGCGGTTGCGCGCGCGCACCCCCCACACCGCCCGTTCATCCTGCGTATAGTCCAATACGGCCTCGAGGCGCGCGTGTCCGGGTCCGACCTCGCGCACTCTGGTGTCCGGAAGCGAGGCCTCGCCGCCCAGCAGGAATTCGCCGACGTGCCAGGCCGCGGTTGCCTTCCCCCGCACCTCGAAGGCCGCGCGCTTCGAAGCCGCGGTCGGAAGTGCCTCGACCGTGTCCGACGGCGCAAGCCGCAATTCCCCGATCCCCCGGTACAGAAGGTCGGCATCGTCCAGCACCCGCTCGCTCGTGTAGTCCTCGGCCCGCAGCCCCAGGGCGCGCGCCTTGATGCGCAGATTGATGTCCTTGGTGACGAGTATCGCCTCGCGCCCCGGGTGTTCGTCCGCGAGATCGCGCGTGATGGCAAGCAGTTGGTTGCCGACGCCGCGGATGGGCAGGGCGGCGGGCAGTGCGCTGCGCGGGCTCCCGAGCGGAATGAAGAGGCGCCCGGCCGCCGCGCGTCCCGTGTGGGGGAGCGGGGCGCCGTTTGCGAGGTCCGCGGCCGTATTCAGGACATCGTCGAGAAAGCGGCTCGCCTGGCGGGCATTGCGAGCGGTCTCCGAGCCCCCTTCCTTATGGGCGTCGAGCTCCTCCAGGACCGCGATCGGGACATAGATGTCATGCTCCTCGAACCGATAGAGGGCCACGGGATCGTGAGTCAGGACGGTCGCGTCGAGGATAAAGAGCTTGCGGGAGGCGCTCATCGGCGCGCGACGATCTCGCGCAGGTCCCGCAATACGGCCAGGACGTGGCCATCGACCTTGACCTTGCGATATTCGCGGCGCAACACCCCCTCGGCATCTATGATGAAGGTGCTCCGCTCTATCCCCATGGACTTCTTTCCGTAAAGGTTCTTCTCCTTGATCACATCGAACGCCCGGCACAGTTCCTCGTCGGTGTCGGCGATGAGGTCGAACGGAAAGCACTGCTTGCCCTTGAAGGATTCGTGGGACCTGAGATCGTCGCGCGAGACGCCGAGGACGACCGCGTTTAGTGTCTCGAATTCCTCGTAGTGGTCACGGAAGTCCTGTCCCTCGGTCGTGCAGCCGGGGGTGTTGTCTTTGGGGTAAAAATACAGGACGACATGCCGGCCCTGGAGTTCCGACAGGCGGAACGCCTGATCATCGGTTGCCTGGACCGAAAGATCGGGAATAGCTTGGCCGATTTGGACTGTGCTCATTATGGAACCACTCACTCCGATGACTGTTCGTATGGATCGGGCCTGCCCGTCGTGGCGCCGGCGCTGAAGACGCCGCCTGGGCGCGTTTCCGGGGCGCCAGCGGGGCTTGCCCCGTCTTCCGGCAGGCCGACGTCGCGCGGCACCCCTCGGGCATGCCCATCCGCAAACCGGGCCGTGATCCCGGGAGCCGCGCACGATGAGCGCCACGCCCTGGATTGAAGCCGAGGCGTCCCGCGTCCTGCGGGTTCCCGGCCGGGGCGGCGCTCGCCGAATAGTATTCAGTATCTTGCCAAAGCCTACAAGACGAAGAGGAGGCGTCCGGCCGGCCGGGTGAAGGCGGTCGAGCCGGGTCCCCGAACCGGGCTCGGCGGCCTGCGCGCTTTGCGTGCAAGGTTTCGTTCAGTACAATACCGGCAGGGCGGAGGCGGCACCGGACCCTCTCGAAAATCCCTCCAAAATACAGGTTCCAGAATACAGGCCGGGCCGCAGTCGAAGAACGAGCAACTGGTGCGACCGGGCACTGGTGCGCGGCCGCGCGCGCGGCGGCGTTCGCCCTGGAACCCTGCCCTGTAGCGCCCGTTCTTGAGGAATCAAACGCTGATGGTTCAGGAGGCGTACCGTGGCAACTGGGCTTAGGAGCAAGAAGGGACGAGCATCGGCGGTTCCTCCCCGGATTCCTGCGCGGGCAAGTCGCGTGGGCCCCGAGGACAGGGACGACGACATGCAGCGACTGCTCGTCGGGCTCCAGCGCCTGCATGACGGGGATTTCAGTGTGCGGCTGCAGTTGCGTCAGGGCGGGAAGGCTCAGCAAATCGCCCAGATATTCAATTCCCTCGCGCGCCACAATCAGAGCCTGGCCCACGAATTCGGTCGCGTGGCGAATCTCGTGGGCCGCCAGGGCCGCATCGCCGAGCGCGCATCGCTGAAGGGCGTGCAGGGTATGTGGGCCTCCATGATCGAGGCCCAGAACAGCACGGTCGACGATCTCGTGCACACCATACTCGAGATCTCCCGGGTCATCCGCGCGGTGGCGAGCGGTGACCTGTCGCAAACAGTCCCCTACGATGTCGCCGGCCGCCCCGTCAAGGGCGATCTCGTGCGGATCGGCCGCGCGGTGAACACCATGGTGGACCAGCTGCGGTCGTTCGCGGCCGAGGTGACGCGCGTCGCCAAAGAGGTGGGCATCGACGGCAAGCTGGGCGGCCAGGCGCGGGTGAAGAGGGTATCCGGCACCTGGAAGGATCTCACCGAGAACGTAAACCAGTTGGCCGGCAATCTCACCTCGCAGGTGCGCAACATCGCGCTCGTGACCACCGCCGTGGCCAACGGGGACCTGTCCCAGAAGATCACGGTCGACGCGCGCGGGGAGATCCTGGAACTGAAAGACACCATCAACACCATGGTGGACCAGCTGCGGTCGTTCGCGGCCGAGGTGACGCGCGTCGCCAAAGAGGTGGGCATCGACGGCAAGCTGGGCGGCCAGGCCAA
>JAKAXT010000080.1 GCA_021816425.1 Pseudomonadota bacterium
GAAAACCCTGTTTTGTCGCACAAATAGTACGTTTTTCCGGCTCGACGACGACTTTGCAGACGCGCGCGGCCGGCATCGGTTGCTTGGCATGCCGAATCCCGGACCTTGGTATAATCCGTCACCTGACACACGAAAGGGATGAAACGACCCGCAGACGTGCGGCGGTATCTGGCGGTTGAATATCAAACCCAAGGACGTAAGATAGGACCGAAGAGCCAAGAGCGGGGAGCGGGGAGCGGGCACGATGAGTTGGGGTGTCATAGCCCAACAAATATCTCAGGTGACAGGCAAGCCTTTCATGGCCCGCGGTGTGCGCGATGCGCGCGTCTCGGCCTTGAGTCGCACGACCATCCTGAGCGACGACGGCGAATCGTATTTCGTCAAGCACAACGACCCGGGCTTCATCGAGATGTTCAGGGCCGAAGCCTTGGGCCTGCACGAGATCGCCAGCACCCTCACGGTGCGCGTCGTTCGCCCGGTGTGCTGGGGCGCCACGGATGAGATGTCCTACCTGGTCCTGAGACACCTGGAGCTTTCCGAGCGCACCCGCACGGACGACGTCGAGCTCGGCCATACGCTCGCCGCCCTCCACGCGCGCCATGCGCCCTATTTCGGCTGGTATCAGGACAACACCATCGGCACGACCCCGCAAATCAACACGCCGCACGCGGACTGGTCGGCGTTCTTTCGCGAACGCCGCATACTCTTCCAGCTCGACCTGGCCGCGCGCAACGGTTATGGCGGGGCCCTCCAGGAGCGCGGTCATGAACTGGCGGACGCCATTTCCGCGCTCCTTGGTGACCATAAACCGACCCCGAGCCTCCTTCACGGGGACCTCTGGGCGGGAAATTGCGCCGCAAGCGGGCACCGCCCTATCCTCTTCGATCCGGCGGTGTATTATGGAGACCGGGAGGCCGACCTTGCCATGACCGAGCTTTTCGGTGGGTTTTCCCCAGCGTTCTATGCGGCTTACGAGGAGGCCGCGCCGCTCGAGGCCGGGTACCGGGTGCGCAAGACGCTATACAATCTATACCATGTGCTGAATCACCTGAACCTCGCAGGTGAGAGCTATCTCGGCCAGGCGCAACGCATGATGGCGCAGCTCTTGGCCGAGGTCGGGCATTAAACCAACCGCCCGCCGAGCACCAATCAGGGCGGGCACGGGAGAGGCGCCATGCTAGTCAAAGACGTAATGACCACCAATGTGAGGACCGCCCGCCGCGACACGCGGATTCGCGACGTGGCGATCCTGATGTGCTTTCATCGCATAAGCGGCCTGCCTGTCGTGGACGACGACGGCGCCATCGTCGGCGTCATTTCGGAAAAGGATGTCCTGCGGGCCATGTACCCCAAGGTGGACGAGGCCTTGCGCCTCGCCCAGACGCCGCACTTCGAGGAACTGGAGGCCGAATACCGCGACGTACTGAACCTGCACGTCGAGAGCCTCATGAGTCAGCGCGTGTTCACAGTGGCCCCGACCGACCCGATACTGCGGGCCGTGTCCGTCATGTTCGCGCACAAGATCCGCCGCATCCCGGTCGCGGACCACGGCCGCCTCGTGGGCATTCTCAGCATAGGGGACGTCCACAAGGCGATCTTCAAGGAGACGTTCGACCGGGAGTTCGGGCATGAAAACGCCCATCTGGGCGACGTCCAGGACCAGCGTCTCGTCTCTCCTTAGGCGTTTCCTGTGAGCGCGGACGGGGATTCGGGGTCGGGCACCATGCGAAATTCGGTGGCCCCCTCGGTCCCCGGCGCGCCCTTCCCGCGCAACTTGATGGCAAGCCGCAGCTCGTTCACGGAATCCGCGTTGCGCAGCGCGTCCTCGTAGCTGATCGAGCCGTTCTCATAGAGATCGAACAGGGCCTGGTCGAAGGTCTGCATGCCCTGCTCGCGCGACTTGGCCATGGCCTCCTTCAGGGAATGCACCTCGCCCTTGAAGATCAGATCCGCCACCAGCGGCGTATTCAGCAGGATCTCCACGGCCGCCGCACGGCCTTCCCCGTCCGCGCGCGGGATCAGCCGCTGGGACACGATGGCGCGCGTATTCAGCGATAGATCCATCAACAACTGATTGCGTCGCTCCTCCGGAAAGAAATTCACGATGCGGTCCAGGGCCTGGTTCGCGCTGTTGGCGTGCAAAGTCGCCATGCACAGGTGTCCGGTCTCGGCAAACGCGATGGCGTACTCCATGGTCTCCCGGTCGCGGATCTCGCCGATCAGGATGACGTCGGGGGCCTGGCGCAGCGTATTCTTCAGGGCCGCGAACCAGTTATGGGTATCGGCCCCGACCTCACGGTGCGTGATCAGGCAGTTCTTGTGGCGGTGCACATATTCCACCGGGTCCTCGATGGTGATGATATGGCCGTGGGAGTGTTCGTTGCGGTAATCGATCATCGCCGCAAGCGATGTCGACTTGCCGGAACCGGTTCCCCCCACGAGGATCACGAGGCCGCGCTTGGTGAGACACACATCGCGCAATACCGGCGGAAGCCTCAGGTCGTCAAACGTCGGGATCTTGCTCGTGATGGTCCGCAGCACGAGGCCCACGTGTCCTTGCTGCACGAAGACGTTGACGCGAAAGCGTCCGATATCGGGCGGGCTGATCGCGAAATTGCACTCCTTTTCCGCCTCGAATTCGGCCCGCTGCTTGTCGTTCATGATGGCATAGGCGAACGCCTTCGTGTGCACGGAGTTCAGACGTTGCTGGCCGGCCGGCGTCATCTTGCCGTCAAGTTTGATTGCCGGAGGAAAATCGGCCGACAGGAAGAGATCCGAAGCCTTTTTGTTCAACATGAATCGCAACAGCCCATGGAGGCTCGTGGTCGCTTGCTCGGGCGTCATGACATCCTCATCTGAAAAATTGATGCGCAAGGCCCGCCTGCGCGTCGTAGGGGCGACCGCCGGGCCTTCGTCTAAGCGTAGCCGCCAAACGCGCGAAGCAAAAGGTGATCCGTCCACCGGGATCGTTAGGCGAAGAGGCCCGCGACCGCCGCGCTCAGGGCATCGGCCGCGGGCAGGCCCGGGGGCAGGCTCGCGCAACGCGCGTAGTGCGCCGAAAGCGGCGCGAAGGAGCGATCGATGCGCCCGCACACCAGATACACGGGCCGGCCGAGGCGTCGCGCATAAGCCGCCACGAGGGCCGGCCCCTTCCCATAGCCTGTCTGGGCGTCACAGGCCCCCTCGCCCGTCAGAACCAGGCCTGCCTCGCGGATGGCGGCAGAAAGACCCGTCAGACGCGCGACGGTGGCCGCGCCCGGGACGAGATGCGCCCCCAGGAGCGCGCAGGCAAACCCGAGCCCGCCGGCCGCGCCCGCCCCGGGTCTGTCGCGCGCCGATCTCGCGAAGGCGGCCTCCAGACGATCAGCGGCCCCCAACAAGCGCCGATCGATATCGGGAAGCTCCGCGGGGTCGGCCCCCTTCTGCACGGCGAAGACAGCGGCCCCGGACGGGCCGGCAAGGGGGTTCATGACGTCGACCAGAACGAAAAGACGGGTGCGCGCGAGCCTCGGATCGAGGGCCGTCAGGTCCACGTCATGGATCCGCTCCAGCGTCTCCAGGCCGGCCCGCGGTACGCCCGCGAACCGGACGCCGAGCGCGGCCAGGAGACCCGCGCCGACATCACAGGTGGCGCTGCCGCCCAGCCCCAGATAGATCGTGCGCGCCCCGCGATCGAGCACATGACGCAGGAGCCGGCCCAGTCCTTCGGTGGATCGCGACGAAAAAGGACAACGGGGGTCTTGGGCGAGCCCGATGACGCGCGCGCTTTCGATCAGGGCCAGGGGTCCACGACGACCCGGGACGAGCCCGAAAGGGGCGCGGATCAGGCGCCCGCAGCTGTCTTGCGTCTCGAAATCCCTTATCTCGGCCCCCAGGGCCCGCGCCAACACATCGAGCGTACCGTCCCCTCCATCCGGCAGAGGCCGCAGGATCACGGCCCGGCCGGGGCAGGCGCGCGCCACGCCGCGCGCCATGGCCTGCGCCGCCTCCAAGGGGGACAGGGTCCCCTTGAAGGCGTTGGGCGCCGCCACTATCGGCGTGTGATCCACAAGAGGAGCGTCAGGACCACGCTAAGAAGGAGGGAGGCGGCCCACAGGACATGGATGCGGACATCGCCCACGCGCAACACGAAATCCCCGGGCAGCCGCCGCCCCGGGAAGCGATCGAGCGCCTCCCAGGCAAGGCCCGCCACGATCAGAACGACCCCTGATAACAGAAGCAACCGTCCCACCGCCAACCCCCTTGCGCCGAGCCCTCAGTCCTTGCCCGGCGCGCCGCGCATCGCCTGCGCCAGATTCGCGGCAAGCTCCCGTACATCATAGGGCTTGGCGATGACGCCCACAAACCCATAGTCGCGGGGCGCGGCCAGGACCGGGTCGTTGCAATAGCCGCTCGACACGAGCAGGCGCGCCGTGGGGTCCCGCTCGAGGATGCGCCGCGCCGCCTCCCGCCCGTCCATGCCGCCTGGCACGGTGAGGTCGATGATGACGGCGTCGGGTCGGCGACCCTCGGCAAGGCGCGTCTCATAGAGCGCGACCAGGGACTCTCCGTCCGCGGTGACCTCCACTTCGTAACTCAGATGCGCCAATATCTGCGCGCACACCTTGCGGACGGGTTCCTCGTCGTCCATGACCATCACGTATCCGTGACCGCCGTCCGGCTGCGCGGGGGGGCTTGGCGCGCCATCGGCACTGACGGCCGCCGCATCGGTCGCCGGCAGGTAGATCTCGAACAATGCGCCGCATGGGCTGTCGGTGATCGCTATGTGGCCCCCATGCCGCTGCACGACCGAATAGGCGGTTGCGAGCCCGAGCCCGGTGCCCGAATCCTTGGTGGTGAAGTAAGGGTGGAAGACACGCTCCCTGTCGATCTCGGGAATGCCAGGGCCTTCGTCCAGGACGAACAGCCGGACGTAGCGCCCCTCCTTCAGGGGAGGCACCTCGTGCCGCCGCAGGGTTTCATTGGAGCCGCCCACCGTTATGAGGCCGCCTTCCGGCATGGCCTGGATGGCGTTCAGCACGATGTTGGATATCGCCTGCGACATCTGGCCGGCGTCGAATTCCACGGTCCACACATCGTCCGGAAACACGAACTTCGCAGTCGCCTTGGTGCCGTGAAGCAAGAAGTGCGTCGTATCCTCGGCTAAGTCCTTCAGGGAGCCGCTTCTTTTTATAGGCGCCCCGCCCCTGGCGAAGGTCAGGAGCTGCTGCGTGAGATCGCGCGCCCGGTAGAAGGCCTTGTCGGCTTGCTTCAAAAGCGGAATGATCGGCGAATCGGCCGGTGCATGCAGGCGCATGAGGTTCATGTTCCCGAACAAGGCCGTCAATATATTATTAAAATCGTGGGCAATGCCGCCGGCAAGATACCCTATCGACTCGATCTGCCGCGAGCGCAACAAGGCGTATTCTATCCGCTGTTTCTCCGTCACGTCCCGAAACACGAGCACGACACCCGCTATGCGCCCGCTTGCGTCACGGATCGGGGCGCCGCTGTCGGCTATGATCCTGCGGGAGCCGTCGCTATGGATCAGGGCGGTATGGCTGGCGAGCTCCACGACCGCGTTGGTGCGCAAGACCTGGCTCACCGGATCCTCGCGCGGCGCGTGCGTGCGCTCATCCACGATGCGAAAAACCCTTTCGAGCGGCTGACCCACGGCCTCGGCCAGGGTCCATCCGCAGAGGTGCTCGGCCACCTCGTTCAAGAGCGTCACGCGGCCTTCGGTGTCGGTGGTGATCACCCCGTCGCCTATGCTTCGCAAGGTCACGAGCAGGCGCTCACGTTCGGCCGCCAGAGATTCCTGATAACGGTTGCGGGCCGTAATGTCGCGCATGAAGAGCGCAAACCCGAGGCGCGTCCCGCCTTCGTCGGAGACCTCGGCCAAGGTGACATCGACGTCGACCCGCTGGCCCGCGGCGTCGCACAAGGTCAGGTCGCGCCGCGCCACCGCGTCGCCGCCCATCACCGCGGCCAGCAAGGCGACGAGATCGGAGGCGCCTTCCGTGGCCCCCGCGCAGGACAAGAACCCGAGCGGACGGCCCACGGCCGCGTCTTCGTCATAACCAAAGAGCGCCGTTGCGCCGTTGTTCCAGAGACTGATCGTCCCCATCGCATCGAGGAATACGATCCCATCCGGGGCATTGAGGAGAAGGCTCGCCAAATACTGGTTGGATTGCAGGAGCCCGCGCAACTTGGCGGGCTCCGGGGGCCGCCGGACGAGTTGCGCATTGATCGCGCCCAGGGTCGTGGTCAGGGAATCGCGGCGGCGCGCCTCGGCGATGAGGGCCGCGACCTCCCGATCCAAGGCCTCGCTCGCCATGTCCTGCGTGCGGTACAGATCACCGAAGAGCCCCCGCATCGTGAGGTCATTCCGGAGAGCAAGCAGCCGCAGCGCGGGCGCAAGAAAGACGATCACGGCATCGGGCCACAAAAAACGGGCCCGGCGTGCAATCGCAAACAGCGGCCCGACATCGGGCGCCAGGAAGACCACGAGCGGAACCAGGGAGGCGACGCTGGAGAGGTCATCGGCCGACCTCGCGCCGATGCGGCGAAACGGCAGACCGGACGCGGTCGCCGCCGCCTGGACCCGGTCCAGCAGGGCGTCCGTCCCGCCCTCCCGGGACCCGCTGTCGACGAAGAGCACGGAGCGGGCCGGCATTAGATGACCGGTACTCCCAGCAACAGGCGGCCCGCCCACAGCCGCAGCAGCGCCGAGGTGGGCGACATGATCGGGGCTGCGTGCGCATCGCGCAAGAAGCGGGCCTGCGCCCCGTTGTCGCGATACCCCATGCCCCCGCACAGACTCAAGGCCTCGCCCGCCACCTGCACGGCCGTATCGCCGGCGCTCACCTTGCAGGCGAGCATGGCGGTCAAGGCCTCCGGGTCGTTGGTGTCGCCAAGCTCCGCCGCGTGATAGGCGAACAGACGCGCCTGCTGCACGCGCGCCCACAGCGCCGCCACCTTGTCCTGGACGAGATCGGCGCGTGACAGCGCCTGGCCGGAATGGCTGAAGGTTCGCCCGCGCACATGCGCGATGGCGTGGGTCAGCGCCGCCTGGGCGATGCCGTTGTAGATGCCGGCCATCGCGAGCAGGAAGTACGGCGTGACGACGTGAAAGAAATACCACACCTCGTCGCCCTCATTGCCGAGCAGATTGGAACGCGGCACGCGCGCGCGGTCGAGGCGCATGCTGCGCGAGGAGTTCCCGCGCAGGCCCATGCCCCTCCAGGGATCAAGCCAGGAAACGCCGGGCGATGTCCTGTCGACCAGGACGCATGAGAATTCGCCCTGCTCGTTCGACTCGCTCGCCTTGGTCGAGACGATATAAGAGTCGGCGTGACCGCCGTTCGTGACGAACTGCTTTTCGCCATGCACGATAAAATCCGCGCCATCGCGCCGAAGCTCGGTGTCGGCCAGGTAGACATGCGATCCATGGCCCGACTCCGATAGAGCCAGGGTCGAGATATGACGTCCCCGGGCGATCGGTTCGAGGTAGCGCTCCTCGTGCTCGCGCGTGGCCTTGGCGGCGATCACGGCTGATGCCACGCAATGCATCCCGTAACACAAGGCCGTAGAAGCGCAGGCCTGAGCCAGCGCCTCGGTGGCCACGACGAGCCCCGACAAGCCTTCCTCGAGACCCCCCAGCCGTTTGGGCATATGGAGCCCCATGAGGCCGGCATCGGCCAGCGCCGCGAAATTCTCCGCGGGCCACAGGGCGTCCTGGTCGATCTGGGGTGCGCGGGGCGCGAGCGCATCGTGGGCCACCGCCGCGAAGCGGTCCTGCAACGGACGCAGACGCGCGGGAACGGCGCTCACCTTCCGGCTCCCTGAAATATTTTCACGGCACTGCCCTCCTTCAGTATGAACAATGGACCGCTGGCGACGGTCAGGGTGGTCGTGGCCGGGCCTCCAGAAAAGCGGCGAGGTCATAGGCTGCGCCAGACGTGAGTGTGCCGGGATCGGCATACGGCATCGTGCTCTTCAAAAACGCGGCCATGACGGACGTCTGCGCGAGACTGGCGCGTTGCCCGAAGCTAAGGGGCCCCCAAACAGGCGGAAACACGACCCGGCCATTATAGCGCGCCCCCTCGCCTCGGCCACCGTGGCACACGGCGCACCTTTGGACATAGAGCGCGGCCCCGCGCGCGGCGTCGGCGCCCTTCCCGGGTTTAGTGATCGGCGGATAGCCGCGCCCCGGCGCGTGCGCGCCTATCACCTCGCCGCGGCTCATCCAGTGCGCATAGGCCAGGAGATCCGTGAGAACCGGGCCATCCAGGGGCGGCGCGCGGCCATTCTCACTCTGTATGAAGGCCGCCTGGATACGCGCGGCGAGGGTCGTCATGTGCCCCCGGTAGGCCCGCGGGAACAGGACGGTGGCGGCCCACAAGGGGCCCGCCTGGGCCTCCCGGCCCTCCCCCAGATGGCAATCGCTGCAAGAGAGGGCGTTACCGACATAAGGCCGCGCGTAGCGGGCGGTGTGATCGAAGATCGCCCGGCCGCGCCGTACAGCCCTCCCAAAGACGGTACGCGGGATCGCATCGCGCCGAGGCGGCACGAAGGTGCGCCGCGGAACGATCGGCGGCATGGGGAGGCGTTCGATGGGGATCGACAGGGGCGGCCAGGCGCCGAGGACGCTCACATACAAGGCGATATCGTCGATCTGGCGCGCGTCGAGCGGGCGCGCCGCATCGCGCATGAGGCCGATGCCGGGACCTCGCCGGGACCCGGCCCGGAAGGAGCGCAGCTGCTCTTTCACATAGGCCTCGGTCTGACCCGCGATCCACGGAAAACGCCTGCCCATGCCCTGCCCACGCCGTCCATGACACCGGGCGCAGGCGACCAAGCGGTCGTTCATGTCGCCGTGGTCGTAATAGCGTCGCCCGCGCGCTAGGCGCAAGCGCTCACCAGGCCGTACTCCATGCGGGGGGCGTGGCCGAAAGCGGGCGTAATAGGTGGCCACGGCCCGCATCTCTTCCGCGGTGAGTTCGCGCGCGATGGGCGTCATGATGCCGTTCAATCGCCGCCCGTCGGAGAAGGAGCGAAGGGCGCCCAACAGGTAGGTGAAGCCGAGCCCCGCAAGCTTCGGGTAGGCGAAATGGGGCCGGCCTTGCCCTTGCGGTCCATGACAGTCGGCACACGCGCGAATGGAGCCGAGACCATGGAGCGCAAGCCGCGCCCCTAGCGTTGGGGAATGCGTCGCGGCATGGGCGGTCACTACTCCCAGAAAGAGTAGCCCGAGGACGCGCCTCATCCCCCGTGAACCATCCCCAGGACGCCCATGATGATCAGGTAGATGGCCACGATGTAGTTCAAGAGGCGTGGAACGATCAGTATCAAGATGCCCGCGATCAGGGAGATGAGTGGCGCGAGCGCAATATGCAGATACATCGGAAACCCTCGTGAAGGACGATACGGCCAAGCTTACCCCATTTGCGGCGTTGTCGTCGCCCCGCCCCACCGCGCGGTTCACGGCCATGCCCCGCACCAGGCCAGCCGGGGGGTCGTCACCCACCCGCGCGGGTCTCCGTCCTCGCAAGAGGGCCCGAAAGCCCACGCCCAAACTTCAAGATCCGCAGAATGGCCGCAAGACGATGCGGCCACGACGCGGAAGGCGCGGTGAGCGCCGCCGGCCCCGGCACATCATGACGCACCCAGGCACGCGCCCCGCCGAACCCGAACCACGGGAGGGCCGCCATCGTGGGCCGTTCGCAAGAGGCGGGCGTCCCGGGCGCGCCCGAGGGCGGGGACATATCCAAGGGGATTCGACGAGCCACGCGCAAGGGGGCGCGCCTCGTCGAGCGGGTTCACCGCCGGCTCCGTTCAGGGGGGCGGCAGGCGCTACACGGGGGCCGCATGCCCGGGCGGCTTGCCTGCAGCAGAGCTCACCTGGGGCACGGGCCGCACCATGCCATGGCGCACCACGTAATGCTCGGCGCGAATGAGAAGCACGATCACGGCAAGCCCGAGCGCGGCGAAGACCGCGGTGGCCTTGAGACGACCGACGCCATGGACGTGGACGCTCCCTATGACGAGCAAGGCGAACCACCAGAAAAAAGCGCCGAACGTAAGATAGGGGACCAACAACATCAGTAAAGCGATGGGCGATATGGCGAAACTATAAGCGAACGTGCGATAGGCGGTCTCAAAGGATTGCGACGAATCCATGAGCCTCCAGAACGCGAACAGCACCGCCGTGAGCACGAAGCTGGACAAGGTCAGCGCAAGCGGCAGGATCAAAAAGACATGGCCCGCGAAGGCCAGCGCCGGCCCCGGGCCGGCCGTGAGCACCTTGAGCGCCGACAACAGCAGCGCGTCTAATAATCCGATAACGAGCAAAAAGACATAGGGGGTCCGATAACCCCCGCGCCTGGGCATGGTCTGGAAGAACGTCACGGGTCTTACTATGACGTTCATGGCCGTATCGCGGATGACCTTGAGAACCCCTGCTACCGTATCCCCTGACCGCATCGTCGCCCCTCTCTCCCGGGGGCCAGCATACCAGCGCCCGCCGCGTTGCGACTAGGCCTCCTCAAGGGCTGGACCTCCAAGGAACGAAGCCGGACGATACGGCCGACCCATCGAGCATATCGCGCACGATGGAATGACCAGCCGATGCGCAATGACCCGCCGATGCGCCGTAAGCGAGGCCGGCGGGGGCCGAGCCCCCGCCCCTCCAGAGACCTCGTCAAGCCCGTGCGCCGGGCTAAGGTCCGCGCTGGCCGATCGACCCTGCCCGGCCAGGATGTGTTGCTGCCCTACCTCCCGCGGCGGCTCATGTGGCGCCCGCCGCCACGACGTACCACGCCGCGATAGGCGTCTGGAACGAGATCACGGAACGCCGATGAAGACCTGCGGCCCCAGGCGACGCGGCGCGCCGCCCAGGCGCCGTTTCGCGGCGCGAATGTCCTGACGTGTCAGGCTCCGCCCGCAGACCCGGTGCCGCCAGTGCCGCCGCCAGTGCCGCCGCCAGTGCCGCCGCCAGTGCCGTTGTTCGTGCCGCCGTTGGTACCGTTGGTACCGTT
>JAKAXT010000155.1 GCA_021816425.1 Pseudomonadota bacterium
CGATCTGGTGCCCTGCGGAAGGCCGCCGCCGGAAGCAACTTCCGCAGCCCCGGTGTATACTTCGGGCCATGCCTATCCCTTATATTTTTACCATGCAGCGGGTGACGAAGGTCGTCCCGCCGTCACGGGAGATTCTGAAGAATATCTCGCTGTCGTTCTTTCCCGGCGCCAAGATCGGCGTGCTCGGTTTGAACGGCTCAGGAAAATCGACGCTCTTACGCATCATGGCGGGGGTCGACCAGGATTTCGACGGCGAGGCCGCGCCCGCCTCCGGCATCCGCATAGGCTACCTCCCGCAGGAGCCGGTGCTCGACCCGACCAAGGACGTCCGCGGAAACATCGAGGAGGGGGTCGCGGCCACCAAAGCCCTGCTCGAGCGCTTCAACACCATAAGCCTCAGGTTCGGCGAACCACTCTCCGACGACGAGATGAACGCCTTGATCGAGGAGCAGGCGGAGGTCCAGAGCGAGATAGACGCGGCCGGCGCCTGGGACCTGGAACGGAAACTGGAGATCGCGGCCGAGGCGCTGCGCCTGCCCCCCTTCGACGCCGACGTCACGGTGCTCTCGGGGGGCGAGCGTCGTCGCGTGGCGCTCTGCCGACTGCTCCTGTCGGAACCCGACATGCTCCTGCTCGATGAGCCCACGAACCACCTGGACGCGGAATCGGTCGCGTGGCTCGAGCGCTTTCTCAAAGACTACAAGGGAACGGTCGTGGCGGTGACCCATGACCGGTATTTCCTGGACAACGTCGCCGGCTGGATCCTCGAGCTCGACCGCGGCCAGGGCATCCCCTGGGAGGGCAACTACTCCTCCTGGCTCGAACAGAAGGAAAAACGGCTTGCCGTCGAGGAGAAACAGGAATCCGCCCGCCAGAGGACCATCAAGCGCGAACTCGAATGGGTGCGCACGGCGCCCAAGGGGCGCCATGCCAAGAGCCGCGCGCGACTTGCCGCCTACGAGACCCTCGTAGCGCAGGACGTGGAGCAGCGCAACGAGACCCAGGACCTCTTCATACCGGCCGGTCCACGGCTCGGGGATCTGGTCGTGGAGGCCTCGGATCTCGCGAAGAGCTTCGGCGACCGGGTACTCATGGAGCATGTGAACTTCAAGCTGCCGCCCGGCGGCATAGTCGGGGTCATAGGGCCGAACGGCGCGGGAAAGACCACGCTTTTTCGCATGATCGTGGGTGAAGAGAAGCCCGATGGCGGCGCGCTGCGCGTCGGGCCGACCGTGGCGCCGGCCTACGTGAGCCAGACCCGCGATACCCTGGAAGGCAACAAGACCGTGTGGGCCGAGATATCGGGCGGCTCCGACATGATTCTCCTCGGCAAGCACGAGGTCTCCTCGCGCGCCTATGCCGGGCGCTTCAATTTCCGCGGGGCCGACCAGCAGAAATTCGTGAAGGACCTGTCGGGGGGCGAACGCAATCGCGTCCACCTCGCGAAGCTCCTGAAGAGCGGCGGCAACCTCCTGCTGCTCGACGAACCGACCAACGATCTGGACGTCGACACCCTGCGGGCGCTGGAAGAGGCCCTGCTCGAGTTCGGCGGCTGCGCGATCGTCATATCCCACGACCGGTGGTTCCTGGACCGGGTGGCGACCCATATCCTGGCGTTCGAAGGCGAAAGCCGGGTCGTATGGTTCGAGGGCAACTACGCGGACTATGAGGTCGACCGCAAACGGCGTCTGGGAGTGGAGGCCGACAGGCCCACCCGCATAAAGTACAAGCGGCTGGCCTGAGGCCGTGCGCGGCTCCGGAAGTCGGTCGGGCGGAGCCCCTGCATGGCAAGGGCAGGACGCGGTCGCGACGCGCGGCCTGCTCTGGTCTACGATCAGGAAGCTCACCCCCTACCTGTGGGAATACCGGCTGCGCGTGGGGCTTGCGCTCGCCTCGCTCATCGTGGCGAAGGCCGCGGGGGTGGCGGTTCCCCTCGTCCTGAAAGACATCGTAAACGACCTCGATGGCGACCGCAGCGCGCTCATCGTGCCGGTGGCGCTGCTCGCCGCCTACGGCGGGCTGCGGTTCGCCAACTCGCTCTTCGGCGAACTGCGCGACCTCGTGTTCGCGCGCGTGAAGCAGCGCGCCGTACGGCGGGCGGCCACCGCGGTCTTCCGCCACCTCCACGCCCTGCCCCTGCGATTCCATCTGGACCGGCAGACCGGCGCCGTGGCGCGCGACATAGAGCGCGGCAGCCGCGGCATCGCGCTGCTCCTGAATGTGCTGCTCTTCAACATCATCCCCACGATCGTCGAGATCGCGCTCGTGGCCGGCATCCTGATCGCCAAGTTCAGCTCCTGGTTCGCCGTCATCACGTTTTGCACGCTCGCGCTCTACGTCGGCTTCACCTTGTTCGTGACGGAATGGCGCACGGTCTTCAGGCGGTCGATGAACGACATGGATTCGCGCGCCAACAACCACGCGATCGACAGCCTCTTGAACTACGAGACCGTGAAGTTTTTCACCAACGAGGACTACGAATCCGGCCGTTATGACGCCCATCTCGCAAAATGGGAGGACGCCGCGGTCCGCAACCAGTCGTCGCTCGCCTTCCTGAACGCGGGGCAGGCGGCCATCATCGCCGCCGGCACGACCGCCCTCATGCTGCGCGCGGCCCAAGGCGTGGCCCGCCACACCATGACCATAGGCGACCTCGTACTGGTCAACGCGTTTTTGATACAGCTCTTCATGCCCCTGCACTTCCTGGGCTTCGTCTACCGCGAGATCAAG
>JAKAXT010000156.1 GCA_021816425.1 Pseudomonadota bacterium
CGACAGGCCCATCATAGGGGTTGCCAACGCTCACAGCACCATAAAGCCGTGCAACATGGAGATATGCGCTCTTGCCGCGCGCGGCGAGGGCGCCCTGGGGGCTGCTGGGGCCATGGCGCAGATGTTCGGGACCATAACGATATCAGACGGCATTTCCATGGGCACGGAGGGCATGAAATATTCCCTGGTCTCGCGCGAGGTGATCGCGGATTCGATAGAAACCGTTTGCGCAGGTCAGAGCATGGATGGGCTTCTGGCTTTTGGCGGCTGCGACAAGAACATGCCGGGCGCCATGATCGCCATAGCGCGCCTGAACATTCCGGCCGTCTTTGTCTACGGCGGGACGATAAAGCCGGGGCGCCATGATGGGCAGGACCTTACCATCGTGAGCGTCTTCGAGGCGGTCGGCGCGCGCATCGCGGGCGCCATAGACGACCGCGAGCTGCGCGAGATCGAGCGTAGCGCCTGTCCGGGGGCAGGGTCCTGCGGCGGCATGTATACCGCCAATACCATGTCGGCGCTGTTCGAGGCCATGGGCATGAGCCTGCCGTATTCCTCGACAATGGCGGCGGAGGATGCGGAAAAGGCCGAAAGTGCGGCGCAGTCAGCGCAGGTCCTGGTCGATGCACTGAGGGCGAGGCGCCTGCCGCGCGAAATACTCACCCGCAAGGCCTTCGAGAATGCCTTGGCGGTGTTGATGGCTCTGGGGGGCTCTACGAACGCTGTCATACATCTGCCGGCGATCGCGCATGCGGCGGGCGTGGAATTGACGCTGGACGACTTCAACGCGTTCAGCGCGCGCGTGCCCGTGTTGTGCGATCTGAAGCCGTCCGGACGCTATGTCGCGACTGATCTCCATCGGGCCGGCGGGGTCCCGCAGGTGATGAAGATCTTGCTCGCGCAAGGCCTTCTGCACGGCGATGCGCCGACTGTGACCGGACAGACGGTGTCTGAAGTCTTGAGTGACGTGCCCGAGTGCCCCGCTGCCGACCAGGACGTCATCCGGCCCTGGGGGCGGCCGGTCTATCCGCACGGTCACCTGGCCATTCTGAAGGGCAATCTTGCCGAGGAGGGGGCGCTTGCCAAGACGAGCGGAGTGAAGGTCCCGAAGATCACGGGTCCGGCCCGCGTGTTTGACTCGGAGGAGGCGTGCATGGCTGCTATTATGGATAGGCGCATAGCGGCGGGGGATGTCGTGGTGATCCGCTACGAGGGCCCGAAGGGCGGTCCCGGCATGCGCGAGATGCTCTCGCCCACAGCGGCCCTCGTGGGCCAGGGGCTCGGCGACCGCGTGGGACTCGTCACTGACGGCCGCTTCTCCGGCGGCACCTACGGCATGGTGGTGGGTCATGTCGCGCCGGAGGCGGCAGTCGGTGGCACGATTGCGCTCGTGGCCGATGGCGATACGGTAGTCATCGATGCCGAGCGGCGCGTCTTGCATCTCGATGTGCCGGCCTCTGAGCTTGCGCGCAGACGCGCCCTCTGGCGGCCTCCGGTGTCGCGTCACACGCGCGGGGTTTTGGCCAAGTACGCGCGCCTCGTCTCGCAGGCAAGCCGTGGCGCCGTAACCGATTGAGTCTGCCCGGGACCACAGCCAAATCCCCCGCGAGGGCGGGGGGACTGACCTGCACTCAACGGGACTGGTCGCAGGCCCTGGCTTTCGATGAGACCCACCTCTGGCATCCCTACGCACCCATCGGCGGGGCCGCCTCGGCGTGGCCTGTGGTGGCGGCCGAGGGTGTGCGCCTCGTGCTGGCCGACGGACGCCGTCTGATAGATGGCATGAGCTCGTGGTGGGCCGCGATCCACGGCTATAACCACCCGGTCTTGAACCGTGCCGTGCGCGGACAACTGCGGTCCATGGCCCATGTCATGTTCGGGGGCCTTACGCACGGGCCGGCCATCGATCTTGGCCGCAGACTCGTGGATCTGACCCCGGCGCCCCTCGAAAAGGTTTTCCTCTGTGACTCAGGTTCGGTCGCCGTGGAGGTCGCGATCAAGATGGCGCTGCAGTATTGGCAGGGCCGCGGACGACCGGCCAAGCGCCGTCTCCTGGCCTTGCGTGGCGGCTACCATGGCGACACTTTGGGCGCCATGTCCGTGTGCGATCCGGTGATGGGCATGCACCGGTCGTTCGCGGGGGTGGTCCCCACGCAGGTCTTCGCGCCGCGCCCAGCGTGCCGGTTCGATGAGCCCTGGGAGCCCGCGGCGATATCCGAGTGCGCGCGCTTGATCACGACCCATCAGGACGAATTGGCGGCGGTCATCCTGGAGCCTATCGCCCAGGGCGCGGGCGGCATGTGGTTCTATCACCCGGAATATCTGCGCGCGGTGCGCGCCTTATGCGATGCCCACGGTGTGCTCCTGATCGCAGACGAGATCGCCACCGGGTTCGGGCGCACCGGCCGGCTGTTTGCTTGTGACCACGCAGGCGTCGCGCCGGACATCCTATGCTTGGGCAAGGCGCTCACGGGCGGCTACATGACGCTTGCCGCAACCCTCGCCACGACCGAGATCGCCGAGACGATAACGCGCGGCGAGGCCGGCTGCCTGATGCATGGCCCTACCTTCATGGCCAATCCCCTGGCCTGCGCGGTCGCTGTCGCGAGCATCGATCTCCTCTTGTCCGGTGATTGGCAGGTCAGGGTCCGTAGGATCGAGGAGCAGATGCGGCGAGAACTCGACGCCTGCCGGGGACTGCCCGCGG
>JAKAXT010000157.1 GCA_021816425.1 Pseudomonadota bacterium
GGCGCGCTACCTACACCCGGCCTATGCCGATGGCTTTGCGCTCGAGTGCGCGGCCGTGCGCCGGGTACGCGCGGACATGGGGCTTAGCAATGTGCGCATCATGGTGCCATTCTGCCGCCGGGTGGACGAAGGGCGGGCGATCGTCGCGCGACTCGCCGAACTCGGTCTAAGGCGCGGGGAGCATGGCCTTGCCCTCTATCTCATGTGCGAGATCCCAAACAACGTTCTGTCGATCGATGCCTTCGCGCGCGACTTCGATGGGTTTTCCATCGGCACCAACGACCTCACCCAGCTCACCCTCGGCGTCGACCGTGACTCGGCCATTGTCGCCTCCTCCTATGACGAGCGCGACCCCGGGGTGAAGGCCATGATCCGGCTCGCCGTCGAGGGCTGCCAGCGTAACGAGCGCTACTCGGGGCTATGCGGCCAGGCCCCCTCCGATTACCCTGAAATCGCTGAATTTCTGGTCGAGCTTGGCATCGATTCGATGAGCCTGAATCCGGATGCGGTACTTGCCGTCACCCGCCACGTCCTAAAGATCGAGCGCCGCCTCGGCCGGGCCCCACGCCCCGCTTCAGAAAGCGGCGCGCACGACCCCGAGTAAGCGGTTGGTACCCCGCTCCACCACCGGCCATTCGCCATCCGGCTCGCCGCGCAGGCGCCCCTCGACCTCATCTGGCCCCGCGCCCTCGCCGAGCGCCGCCACCGCCTCCACGAGATCATAGGCGGCGGACGCAGACAGGATCGGCGACAGACGCCCGGGGCGAAGGGCCCGCGCGCGGCCGATGCGACCGAGAAGTCCGCCCTTCTCGTCCACCACATACACGTAGCCCGCGCCATCCGGGGTCTCCAGGACGCGCGTCAGGACCTCTGTGTAGTCGGCAGCGGCACTGACAACAGCGACCTTGTCCGTGAACCAGGGGGCGAGTGCGGGCATGGGCCGCGCGCGCGCCGCATGCGCCCCCGAGCGCCCGGCATAGATCTTCCCCGAATAGACCGAGCGCGGCTCCAGGCGTCTTGCCGTGAGCATCGCCGCGGTCACCGACGCGATCATCGGGATCATGAGGCTCAGCACATGATGAGTGAGTTCGGCGAACAGGATGAAAGCCGAAAGCGGGGCCTGCATGGTCACGGCGATGGCGGTCACGGCGCCGACCAGGGCACAGGCCTCGACCGAGGTCCCGGGCCACGCCAGCACCCACAACCGACCGGCAAGCCCGCCCATGATTGCGCCGAACGTGAGGCTCGGGGTAAAGAGCCCGCCGGGCGCCCCGGAGGCAAGACATGCGGCGGTCGCAAGCGGCTTCAAGAGCACGAGCGCCGCGAGCAGCGGCAAGGCAAGCGCCCCATCGAAGATCTCCTGCGTCACATCCTTGCCGTTTCCGAGCAACTGCGGGTAGCGTATCGCCGTGAACCCAAGGAGCGTGAACGCGACGAGCGGCATGATCATGAATACGCCGCGCTTGGGCTTCACGCGATCCGCCCATATGATCAGGCGGATGAAAACCACGGAACCGAGACCAAAAAGCGGTCCGCACATAAGCGCCCAGATGATAAGGGCTGCGTGCGTGCCGTGCGAGGCCACGGTGTAGGTCGGACGATCGGGCAGAATCATCCATGACGCCCAGGTGGCCACGAACGCCGACGTCAGCGCGGGCAACATGAGCGGCAGCGTAAGCGACCCCAAAAGCACCTCGAGGGAAAAGAGCGCCCCGCCCAGCGGGACATTGTAGACCGCGCCCATGGCCGCCCCCGCGCAGCACGCCACGAGCAGGCGGCCCTCGGCGGGCCCCAGCCGAAAGAGCCGCGCCCCCATGGCCGCGGTGGCCGCGCCCATCTGCTTGGGCGCGCCCTCGCGGCCCAAGGACGCGCCCATGCCGACCACCGTAACCGACAATACCGACTGTCCAAGGGTCTTCCAGAAGCTCATCTGGCCGGCGCGAAACCAGATCGTCTCGGTGAGCTCGCCGCCATGCCCGGGCACGTCGCGCTTCAAGACATACACGACCAGCGCCGCGAGCGCGCCGGCGGCGGCGAGCACCGCCACCCGCCGCAGGGGCGAAACGCGCGCGATGGCCTTCTGGAACGGGCCGTGCCCATAGGCATAGCTCATGTGCTGGGCGCCATGCATGATCATCATGAGTAGCCCCACGAGGACGCCCGTGATGAGGCTTGCGGCCATCAAGAGCAGCCAGAAGCGCCACGGCGAGGCGAACGGCAGGCGTGTCGCGCCCTCATTTGGTTGCATCAATCGCTGATCCGCCAAGCCGCCCTCCTCGCCATCGCGTCCGATCATTTGAGCCTATGGTCACAGGCCGCCGCCGAGGCCGACAGGGTCTTTCGGGAAGCGACGCTGGAGACAATCGTCTTGGATGCGGGCCTGATGGCACTCGGGTTCGCGGCTCGCATCGGCCTTGCGCGGGGGCATGGGCTTTGATAGAGCGGCGCGACTCGTTATCATGCCCGGCTACGTCCCGCCCCGCGGGTCTGCCATCAGATGTAGGGGAACGCATGACAGAAGACGCGAAAGCAGGACTCCCGTGGCTCGCCCTGGCGGCCCTTGGCGTGGTGTTCGGCGACATCGGCACGAGACCGCTCTACACCCTGAGCGCTTGCCTGGCGGCGCTGTCGATGCCCGCCACCCCCGCGCACCTGCTCGCCATCATCTCGCTCATCCTGTGGACCCTGATCCTGG
>JAKAXT010000003.1 GCA_021816425.1 Pseudomonadota bacterium
CGACCACGTAGAGCGCCTTGCCATTATGCGCGATGGCCAGACCGTAGGCGTCCGTGAACGGTGTCGAAGAGCTGAGCGTCACGGGCGTCGGGTCCCAGTCTACGCGCTGCGCGAGCGGGTCGTTGCGGGTAAAGACCTCGACTACGCCGTCGGAGCTCCCGTTCGTCCCTTCCTGGGTCGCCACATAGAGCCGGCGCCCCTTGGGCCCTATCGCAAGCCCCAGGGGCTTCATACCACTCGAAAGGGCGAGGGTCGGGGTCGTGGCCGGGATCAGCGCGCCGGTCGCCGCGTCGATCCGGAAGATCGAGACCTGCGCGCCGCTTGTGACGCTGTTATTGCTGACATACAGGTGCCGCCCGGCGGGTCCCGTGATCACCGTCCAGGGGTTGCTGCCGGCCGCGGTGGTGGTGGGGTTCGTCAGCGCCCCGTTGACCGGGTCGATGCTAAACCCCTCGACGCTCCCGGACACATATTGGGCGACATACAGGTATTGCCCGGTGGGATCCACGGTAAGCAGCATGGGATAGAGGCCGCTGGTCGGCGTGGGGCTGCCTGTCAGGGGTTGCATAGGCGGTGTGCTGGACAGGCTGAAGCCCGTGATGGATCCCGGCCCGTTATTCCCGCTCGCGTTGTCGTAGTTGCTGTTGGCCACGTACAGATAGCGGCCCGAGGGGTCGGCGCTCACCCCCATGGGGCTGCTGCCGGTGGCGTACGGTCCGGCCGCCGTGCCGAGTGTCCCATCGCTATGGATCGGCAGGCTCATGACGGCCCCGACGCCGCCGCCGGACCAGTCGGAGGCATAGAAGGTCTTGCCATCGGGCGCGATCGCCCCGGCGCTCGGTCCGTTGCCGCCGGCGCCGGTGGTGGTCGGGTTACCGGTTACGGCCCCGTTGGCGCCCACGCCGTAGCCCAGGATCTGGTCGGTGCCCTGGTCCACGACATAGAGCATCTGCGGCGAGACGCCGACCGTGGCCACGAGGCCCGCGACCGCGTGCGGCGTCGGCCGCGTACGCACGGAGGCAAGCAGCGTGGGGCCCGAGCCCGCGGTCGTGGCGGTGTAGGCCAGAAGATCGTCGTGGGTCGCGTCGGTGACATAGACCGTGTGGCCGCCAGGCGACACCAGCGCCCCGCTCGGCTGCCCCGGCGATCCCAGCACCGCCGAGGTCGGACATGCGACGCCGCCGCTTATGAGCGGGAAGGTCACGAGCTCCATCCCGCCGGAGCCCTGGCCCACGACGTTGACCTGGGTTGCGCCGATCGCCAGCGCGCTCGCGGTAAGCCCCGACGGCAGCGGGACGCTGTCTTGCTGACTCAGGGAGCCGCCCGCGCCCGCATTGAAGGCGACCACGTTCCCCGACGTCAGCACGTAGAGGTTGCCCGCGCCGTTGGCGGCCCCCGCGATGATGCCGCTCAAGGCCGTGGTGGCAAGCGCCGTCGGCGCCCCGCTGCCTGTGCTGAAGCTCGTGATGCCATCGCTCGCCAAGCCGTACAGGACCCCCGATCCGGCGACGAGGCCCGTGAGCGCGGCCGAAGAAGGCGTGCTCGTGCCGCTCAAGGTCAGCGTGCCGCCGCTGCCGATGGTGAAGGCGGAGATCGTATCGTTGCCGCCGTTCAGGGCGTAGAGGGTGGAGCCCACCACGGCAAGCGACGTGGTTCCCGGGCCGCTCGAGATCGCGCCGCCCAGCGGTGTCAGTGTGTCGGTTGTGCTGTCCCAGGCGTAGGCCGAGATCGTTCCATCCGTGCTGCTTGCCACATACACGAAGCGGTTCGCGCTCACGGCCACCCCCGCGGCCCCCTGACCCGTCGGCACATAGCCGCGATCCACCACGGCCCCCGTCCAGGGGTCGCGCAAATAGACGCCCAGGCTATGACTGCCCGAGGGTACCAGGATGAGCGAGGACTGGACCGTGCCGCTCGCGGGCGGGTTGGACGGGCTTGCCGGAACGGTCGTCGTCGCCGGCAATGTCGAGACGGCCTGGCATTGCTGGAGGCCGGTAGGGGCCGGGCCGCCGGCCGTAGGCGATGTGCCTCCCGACGAGGCGCTGCTCCCACCGCCTCCGTTGCAGGCGGACAAAGCCGCGCACGCGAGCAGGGTTGCGGCGATTCTTGCCTTCCGTGGCATGTGTGACCTCCTTCAATAAGCGGGCTTCAAAGCGAGTCGGGGGGACCCGACCGTGCTGTACCGTTATACGGCTCGGTCCGCCGCGGGTCACGGGACTAACGTCGCTCCGACTTAGGTCTTTCGGACCAAGGGCGCGCGCGGCGCGCGCAAGGCGGCGCCCCGGCCACGCCCGCGCGAGGGCTCGTGGGTCGGCGGTTCGGGCGCTCCCGATAAGGGCGGGTGCCGGCGACGGACGTGAATTGCCCGGACCGGGCGGACGAAAATCGCGCGCATTGGCGAAGTGGACGCTCCGGGACCCCAAGAAGCGGCCCCTGCACGCGCGGGAGCGCCGCCTGTTGTCGCGTCGCTCCCGGGGCGGGGTCTTGCCGAAAGCCTTTGCTCGAGCCGCCGCAGCGGCTGCGAAATCACGAGGCGTCGGCGGCCTGCGCCAGCGGGGGTGTCGCCCAATGCCAGGCCCACCATAAAGCGCCAAGTCCGATCTCCCCAGGAAGGCCCCGGCTCTGGCGGCCGACATTCGCCCGGCCTCCTATGGGCCCGGCCCGGTATCGAACGACGGGGAATATTTCGGAAACCACCGACGGGATCGCCCGGTGCGTCACCGCGCGCCGTCTTGTCGCAGGCTTCCTTCCGGCAGGGGCTCGACGACTCGCGTCAGGCCCGCGGGGGGCCTTGAAGGCAAAGATCCCTCAGGGCCTTGTGGTCGAGAATTTCGGTCTTTCGTCCCTCGGTCGCTATGAGCCCGTCATCGCGCAGCTTCGAAAACATGCGACTCACCGTCTCGAGCTTAAGCCCGAGATAGTTGCCGATCTCCTCGCGGGACATGGGCAAACGGATGATGGCGCGTGGCCAGCCGCGCGCTTCGAGACGGTCGGAGAGGTTCAGAAGGAAGGCCGCCACCTTGAGTTCGGCGGTCATGGTGCCGAGCACCATCATAAGTCCGTGATCACTTGCGATCGCGCCGCTTAGAAGCTTATGAAATTGATGTTGCAGGCGGGGGAGGTCGGACAGAAGCGCCTCGAGTCTCGTAAAGGGTATCTCGCATACCTCGCTGTCCTCGAGCGCCACCGCGTTGCCGCGGTGCGCGTCGGTGCTGATCGCGTCGAGACCCATGAGCTCGCCTTCCATGGGGAAGGCCGTGATCTGTTCGTGACCGCCCGCGCTCACCTCGTAGATCTTGAAAAATCCGGTGCGCACGGCGGCCAGCGACTGCAGGCAGTCCCCGGCGCGGAACAGGTGCTGACCCGCGAATACGCGGCGCCTGCGTTTGACGAGGTCGTCCAGCTTCCCCAACTCTTCGGCGTCGAGCCCGAGGGGGAGACAGATCTCCCGCAGGCTGCAGTTCGAACACCGTTGTCTCAGGTTGGCCTCGAAGCTCGTAACCGCCATGCGTCGCATCGTCCTATCGTTGGGTTGGCCCCTGAGTCGAGCCAGAGGTCCGCAGCCTTCGCCCTTGCCTCATCGTATATAAGGATATGCTACTTTTGACCACTATCAAGGCCGGCCGCATACGGCACGTAAGTGTACTCTCCGCGCCGAGAGCAGGGAACGGTTCGGGGGCGTTTTGCCGAGCCATTTACGCCTTTGGGGGTAGGGAACACGGGCGCACTATCTCCTAAGATACAGCGCGCAGCGCGCTTGGCGGAGACCTGAGGCGGTGCCGTGGGGTTGCGCGGCAGGAAACGCCTATCGGGGCGCGCCGGCGGCGCCATCGCGAAGCGTCCACGCCATGGTGTGGCCCCCGCGCACCTCGTGCGCCCCCGACCACGGAAGTCCGGGCTCAAGCCCGTCGCAAGGACATGCACCATCCCCTGCCATCATCACGGGTCGCACCATCCACCGAAGGGCGGCCGGATGGCCGGACCGCGCCGCGGGCCCGAGGTCCCCGCAAGCGGTCTGGTCGGGGACCCGTATGCGTCGCCCGCAAACCCTTCGATTCGTCGTCTTGCAACCCCTCGCCCGCGGCCCGAGGCGCGCTCTGCCCGGCCTGGCCTGTGTCCGTCGGCGGTCTTGACCTAAGGCAATGGCGCGCGGGCGGCGGCGGAACGACAATGGCCGCAACGCATTTTCGAAGAGGGATGGATCGTGCCGGATCGAATATTGTCGAGTTTCCTGACCAACCAGCACCGTGAACTGGACAGGCTCATGGAAGACGCGGAGAACGCCTGTGGCACGCCGCGGGCCGGGGAGACGCTGGCCGCGTTCAGCGAGGCCATGGAACATCACCTGGAGATCGAGGAGCGGGTCTTGTTTCCGGAGTTCGCGCAACGCACGGGCCCCGGGGGGCCGCTCGTCGTCATGCGCGAGGAGCATGATGCGATTCGCTCGCTGCTCGCGGAGGGGCGCGGTGCCAAAGACGCGGCGTGTCGGGCGCTTTTCGATACCCTCACCATCCTCGTGTCGCAGCATCATTTGAAAGAGGAGAACGTCCTCTACCCCATGAGCGACACTTTGCTCGCGGATTGCGCGGACGGTCTGCTTTTGGCCATGAAGGAGGCGCCGGTCGTCCATGAATGAGCCTTTCATCGATGCGAGCGATCTGCCGCCTCCGGAGCCGCTCCAGGTGGCGTTGCAGGCGGCGACCGCCCTGGCGCCCGGAGAGCGTGTCCGGGTACGCCTGCCGCGCCAGCCGTATCCCCTGTTCGGTCTGCTGGCCGAACGCGGGTATGGCTACGAATCGGTGGCGGTCCCGCGCGGCGAGGACTGCGTCTACGACGTCGTCATAACGCGCGGCCCGGACATGGGCCCGTGAACACCCGCGGGCTTGTGTTTGACGAGGCGCCCCCTTTGGCGTCGATTCTGCGCTCCTTTCTCGTGGCGCCGTGGTTCCTCGTCGCAGCGGGGCTCGTGCTCATGGCGGCGGGACCCGCCGCCTTGCTGGATCGGTATACGGGAGGCGTGCTCGCCGCCACCCATCTCGTGACCATAGGGTTTCTCATGCTGACCGCCACCGCCGCCGTTTTTCAGATGGTGCCGGTGGTGGCCGGCGTATCGTTCCCTCATGTAACGCGCCTCGCGCCGATCGTGCGCTGGGGCTTCGCCGCCGGGGCAGCGCTCCTGGCGGCCGCCTTTCTCCAGGGGCGAGCGCTCTTCTTTGGTGTGGCCGCAGCGCCCCTCGCCGTGGCGGTCTGTGCCTTCACGCTCTCGAGCGCCCGGGTCTTGTGGCGCCTGCCGGCACAAAAGACCATGACGCCCATGGCCTATGCGACCACGCTGCTTGGCATCGCCTTGGTGTTCGGCCTCGTCATGGCGGGCGAGCGGGCGAGCGGCGCGCCGGTGACGCGGGGGCTGCTGCGCGCCCATCCCTTGTGGGCGCTCGCAGGCGGCGTCTTCCTGTTATGGGCGGCGGTCGCTGCGCAGGTATTGCCCATGTTCCAGGGCGCGCGGCCCTGGTCTGCGCGCGTCTCGCTCGTCCTGGGCCCGCTCGTCGCGGCCCTGCTCTCGGCGGCCCTGGCCGCTTATGCCTGGCCGGGGGCCGTCGTGGAGAGGGCCCTTCTCGTCGTCTTGTCGGTGGTCGTTGCCGGCTGCGCGGGATTCCTGGGCAGGCGCCTCCGGATGCGCGGGCGCCGACGGGCGGACGCCATGACGTTCTTTTGGTATATGGGGCTCGCCTGCCTGCTCGCGGCTGCCATCGTGGGCGCCCTCATGGTCGTGGATCTCCTCTCGGGCCCGCGGTGGCCGCTCGTCTTCGGTTTCCTCGCCATCATGGGGGCCGCGGTCTCCCTGATGAGCGGCATGCTCTACAAGATCGTCCCTTTCCTGGTGTGGCTCCATCTTCAGCGGCGCCCCGGGCACCCCTATGTCCTCATGACCTCCGCCCTCGGCGAGCGGCCCATGCGTGCCCACGCCCTCCTGCATCTTGCGACCCTGGCCTTCGGCCTCGCAGCGATCGCCTGGCCGCGCGCCCTTAGCGAGGCCGCCGCGCTGCTGTGGGTGGCGGATGGGGCCCTGCTCGGTGCCAACCTCCTCGCCGCGCAACTCTTTTATCGTCGCGCCTCCCGGGCGGCAACCGGGGTCCTGTCTCGTGCGGCTCTTTGACGCCCCTCACATCGCCTATTTTCTGGGCGGCCTTCTCCAGGTGCTGCTCGCCTTGATCCTGTGGGCGCTGTGGCTGATGGGGGCCTTTGCCGGCGCCTACCCGCTCCCCGCGATGCCCGTGTCGCCCATCGCCCTGCACGGTTTCCTGATGCTCTATGGGGTCTTCCCGTTTTTCGTGTTCGGCTTTCTGGCCACCACCTTTCCGCGATGGATGCAGACGGCGCCACTCGCGCGCCGCGCCTACCGTGACGCCTTCGTTTTGCGGGCCGCGGGGCTCGTCTTCGTTTATGCCGGCCTCCTCCTGGGTGATGGCGTGATCGTCCTTGGCGCCGTTCTCATGGCCCTGGGGGACGCGCGGCTCGTCGCCGCGCTCATGGCCGTCTATCGGCGCGCCCGCGCGGGGGCCCGCCGCGGCGTATTCCTCTTCAACGTGACCCTGGTGGCGGAGGTCGCGGGCCTCGCGCTCTATGCGGCCGCCCTCTGGCGCGGCTCGCCGATCCCGGTCGCGATCCCGATCCGTGTCGGACTCTTCGTCTTCCTCATACCCACGCTTTTTGGGGTGAGTTATCGCATGATCCCGTTCTTCACCACCTCGGTGCTCGCGAACTATAAGCGCCCGCCGGGCGACCCCCGGGTTCCGCTCGGCGTGTTGGCGGCCACGGCCACGCACGCCGTCCTGGCAAGCCTTGCTTGGCGCGCCCCGCTCATCTTCCTGGACGCGGGCATCGCGATCGCGGCCTGGTATTTCCTGGTGCTCTGGTATCGGCGCGATGTCGTGCGCCACGGCCTTTTGCTCCTCCTCTACGCGGGCTACGCCTGGCTCGGAGCGGGTTTCGCGCTTTACGCCCTGAGCGACGCCGATCTCGTCGCCTTCCACACGACCTTGGGGCGTGGTCCCTTGCATGCCCTCGGCATCGGGTTTGCCCTGAGCCTCATCGTGGCCATGGCGACACGCGTCACCCGGGGTCATTCCGGGCGGGCGCTCGCAAGTGATGTTTTGAGCTGGGTGGCGCTTCTGGGCATAGAGACCGCGGCGATCCTGCGATTCGCCTCCGACGTTCCCATGCTGGAGCGGCTTGCCCCCTATGATCTGAGCGTGTTCGCGGCCCCCGTCGCCATTGTGACCCTGCTGCCCTGGGCGGCCCGTTACGCGGCCATGCTCGCCACGACCCGTCGAGAGGCCGCGCCATGACCGCCCTGGCGCACTTTCCCGTAGTGCCCGTGCTGCTTGCCTTGCATGTGCTGTCTGTGATCATCTGGGTCGGCGGCATGGCGTTCGTGACCACCGTCGTCCTCCCGGCCCTGGCGGGCTTGCCGGCCCCCGAGCGCATCCCGGCGTTTCTCGAAATCGAGCGCCGCTTTGGTCTTCAGGCGCGGATCTGGGTGTTGGTCGCAGGCGCCACCGGGGGCGCGATGTGGGCCCGATTGCGTCTCACGGCCCTGGCCGGCACGTCGCGCGGCCTCTGGCTCGACGGCATGATCGCCTTCTGGGCGTTTTTCATGCTTCTGCTTTTCGTGCTGGAGCCGATGTTCCTGCAGAGGCGGCTGCGCGCCCGCGGGGATCGCGATGGCGAGGCCGCCCGGCGCTTGCTGTTGCGAGGTCACGCCGTCCTGCTGGCGCTTGCCGTCCTGGTCGTGGTGGGTGCGGTACTCGGGGTGCAGGGCGTCGGCTAAGGCCTCAATGGTCGGACAGCACCACCCCGGGCATGATCGCGCGCAGCTCCTTTTCGAGGGCGGGCGTAAGCCATGGGCGATAGGTCGCCGACAGCTGTGCCTCCGGGCAACCGCTCGGCCGGAAGCTCTTCAAGGTCACCGAAGGCGCGCCCAGGGCGGCAAGCTCGGCCACCATGGCGAGGAGATCGTCGGCCGACAGCAGCTCGGGATGGACGGTCGTGCGCAGCTCGTGAGGTTTTCCGCTTTGCAGCAGTATCTCCACCGATTCGCGCGCGGCGCCGCCTCCTCCCTTTCTTAAGGTGATGGCGTCGTACTTCGCAAACGGCCCCTTCACGTCGAGCCCAACCCAGTCGAGATCCCCGAGCATGTCCCGGAGGCGCCGGGCGGATATGCCGGCTGTGTGTATGGCCGTTTCGAAGCCGAGCAGGCGGGCTTCGATCAGCGCTTCGCGCACCGCGGCGGCCTGAGCGAGGGGCTCGCCGCCGCTCACCACGACGGCATCCAGGAGGCCCACCCGGGTTTCGAGAAACTGGCGCACGACGGGCCAGGACAAAGTGGCCTCGGACTGCCAGAGGTGGCTGTTGTGGCAATAGGGGCAGCGCCAGGGGCAGCCGCTCGTGAACAGGACCGCGGCCTGGCGCCCGGGGTAATCGACGCTACTCCAGGGCACGAGGCCGCCGAGCCGCAGGCCTATGCCGACAGCCTGTTCTCCACGAAGAAGCGCCGTTCGTAGTGTTCGCCCTTCTTGCCCTCGTTGAACGACGCTACCGGCCGATGGTAGCCCATGACCCTTGTCCATACTTCGCATGGCTGACGCTCCTCGGGGCGCAGGCCACAGCCCCTGTCTTCCGTATCGCCTTGCATCGCGCTCATACCCTCTCCTCCCTACTCGGCTTGTGCCAAAGTCCGTCGCTTCGTCCACGCTTCTTCGTCGCAGATCGGGCAATAAACATGCTCGCCCGCGAGATAACCGTGACGCGGGCAGATGGAAAACGTCGGTGTAATCGTGATGTAGGGCAGGCGAAAGCGGGTCAGGGCCCGCCGCACCAGGTCCCTCGCCACCGAGGGACTCGACAGTCGCTCGTTCAGATAGAGATGCAGCACCGTCCCCCCCGTGTAGCGCCTCTGCAGGTCCTCCTGGCGCTCGAGGGCCTCGAAGGGGTCATCCGTGAATCCCACCGGCAGTTGCGACGAGTTCGTGTAGTAGGGGCGCTCGGTGGTCCCGGCCTGGCAGATGCCGGGGAAGCGCTTGCGGTCGGCGCGCGCGAATCGATAGGTCGCGCCCTCGGCCGGCGAGGCCTCGAGGTTATAGAGGTGCCCCGTCTGTTCCTGAAACTCGGTGAGCCGGGCGCGCATATGATCGAGAAGGCGGCACGCCATGGCGTGGCCTTGGGCCGCGGTGATGTCGGCCTCGTCGGCTGTGAAGTTGCGGACCATCTCGTTGATCCCGTTCACGCCTATCGTCGAGAAGTGGTTGCGCAGGGTGCCCAAATAGCGCTTGGTGTACGGGAACAGGCCCTGGTCCATATAGGTCTGTATGGTCTTGCGCTTGATCTCGAGACTCGTGCGCGCCAGTTCAAGAAGCTGGTCCAGGTTGCGGAAAAGACCCGCCTCGTCGCCCCTGTGCAGATAACCCAGGCGGGCACAATTGATGGTGACGACGCCGAGAGAACCCGTCTGTTCCGCCGACCCGAACAGCCCGTTGCCCCTCTTCAGGAGCTCCGTGAGGTCCAGTTGCAGGCGGCAGCACATGGATCGCACCATGTGGGGCTTCAGGTCGGAATTCAGGAAATTCTGGAAGTACGGAAGACCGTATTTTGCCGTGAGGGCAAACAGCCGCTCGGCGTTCTCCCCTTCCCAGTCGAAGTCGGGGGTGATGTTGTAGGTCGGTATCGGGAACGTGAACACCCGACCCTTGGCGTCCCCCGTCTCCATGACCTCGAGGTAGGCCTTGTTGATCATGGCCATTTCGGGCGCGAGGTCGCCGTAAGTAAAGGGCATCTCCTCGCCCCCTATGACCGGGACCTGATCGCGCAGGTCCACGGGACAGCTCCAGTCGAACGTCAGGTTCGTAAACGGCGTCTGCGTGCCCCAGCGCGACGGAATGTTCAGGTTGTATATGAGCTCCTGAATGCATTGCAGCACCTCTTCGTAGCGCATGCGGTCTTTACGCACGAACGGCGCGAGATAGGTGTCGAAGGAGCTGAACGCCTGTGCGCCGGCCCATTCGTTCTGCAGTGTCCCGAGGAAGTTCACGATCTGGCCCACGGCGCTCGAAAGATGCCTCGGGGGGCTTGCCTCGACCTTGTTGGCCACCCCGTTCAGGCCCTCCATGAGCAATGTGCGCAGCGACCAGCCCGCGCAGTACCCCGACAGCATGTCGAGGTCGTGGATGTGGAGCGCGCCGTCGCGGTGGGCCTCGCCCACTTCTTTCGGGTAGACGTGATTCAGCCAGAAGTTCGCAACCATTTTGCCGGACACGCTTAGTATGAGTCCGCCCAGGGAGTAGCCCTGGTTGGCATTGGCCTGGACGCGCCAGTCGCGGCGGTCGAGATACTCGGTGATCGCCTCCTCGACCTCGACGCGCACCTTGCCTTGTTCGCGGGTCAGGCGACGCTTCTCGCGATAGACGATATAGGCGCGGGCGGTCCGCCTGTGGCCGTGCGCGAGGAGGTTGTCCTCCACGAGGTCCTGGATCGTTTCGACATCCGGACTTCCCGCCGGGCAGCGCGCCCCGACCTGCGCCGTCATGAGCGCCGCTTCGTTCGGCCCGTACTCGCCGGTCGCAAGCCCCGCGCGCAGGAGCGCGTAGTAGATCTTGCGATCATCGAAGGATACGACGCGCCCATCGCGCTTGCGTACACTGTCAGGGTATTCTGCGGCCATAGCTACCCAACTCCTTGTGTTTCGTACCGCTACAAATACAACTCCTTGCGGTGGAACCTCTTGACATCCATCAAGCCGAGGGGCTGTTCCCCTGCGTAGACTGGGACCCTCGTGAAGAAGGTTACGAGCGCGGGGGCGCGGGTGCATGGCAGGGGCGGTGGCATATAGGGATGGCGTCGGACGCCCGTTGCCGGTCGTCGCAGCCTACCGCCTGCGCGACGGGGTCTACCTGAACCTCACGAATCGATGCACGCTGCGCTGCAGCTTCTGCCCCAAGTTCCACGGCCTCTGGACGGTGGCGGATGCGCGGCTGCGGCTGCGGGTCATGGACGAGCCGTCGAGCGCGGTCCTGGTGCAGGCGGCACTGGATGCGGGGCCATGCGCCGAGTATGTCTTTTGTGGCCTGGGAGAGCCCACGACCCGATGGTCGGAGCTGCTCCTCGTCGCGGCCGCGCTGCGCCCCACGGGGACGCCGATCCGGCTCAACACCGATGGGCTCGCAAGCCTCGTCCACGGCCGCGATGTGGTCCCCGAGATCGCTGGGCTCATAGACCACGTCTCCATTTCCCTCAACGCGGCGGATGAGGCGACCTATGACCGTCTCTGTCGTCCCGGTCGCCCCGGGAGCTTCGCCGCCATGCTGGCCTTCGCCGCCCGCTGCCGAACGTACATCCCACGCGTCACGCTGACGGCCATCGCGGGCCTGCCGGGCGTGGACATAGACGCCTGTGCGCGCATTGCCCGTGATCTCGGCGTGGATTTCCGCGCACGCCCCCTGGAGGCGACCGATGGCCGTTCTTTCCGAGTTCGTTGAGACCTTCGGGCAGCAGCTTCTCCGTGAATTCGGTGAGCGCGTCCACAAGGTGACCGTGGACGCCGGCTTCACCTGCCCCAATCGCGACGGGTCGCGGGGGCGTGGCGGCTGCACATTCTGCAACAACAGATCGTTCAATCCCGCCGTCGAGGCCCGCAGCATAGGCGATCAGGTAGGCGAGGGCATGCGCTGCGTCCGCCGCCGTACGCGCGCCCGCAAGGTCATAGCCTATTTTCAGACCTACACGAACACCTACGCCCCCTTGTCGCGCCTTAAGGCCGCCTATGAGGAGGCCTTGGCGGTGCCGGGGGTCGTGGGTCTCAGCGTGGGCACGCGCCCCGATTGTCTATCGGAGGCGGTGGTCGCCTTGATCGCCTCGTATCGGGACCAGGGGCTTTCGGTGTGGGTGGAGCTCGGCTTGCAGTCGAGCTTTGACGAGACGCTCGCGCGCGTCAACCGGGGTCACGGTTATCGCGAGTATCGCGAGGCCGTTGCCCTGCTGCAGCGCTACCGGATCCCGGTATGTACCCACCTCATCGTGGGTCTGCCGGAAGAGGGTCGCGACCATGCCCTGCGCACGCTGGCCCGGGTTCTTTCGTTGGGCGTGGCCGGCCTCAAGATCCACCCGCTGCATGTCGTGCGCGGCAGCCGCCTCGCCCACGATTTTCGGGCCGGACGGCTCAAGGCGTTGGATCTGTCGACCTACGTCGGCATCGTCGCCGATCTCGTCGAACGCACGCCCCGTCACGTCGTCTTTCATCGCCTCACCGGGACCGCCCGGGCAGGTCTGCTCCTGGCTCCGGCCTGGTGTCTCGGAAAGTGGCGGGTGTTGAACGCCATTGCCGCCGAACTGGCGCGGCGCGGTACCCGTCAGGGGGTTCTGGCCGGCGAGGGGGCTCCATGGTAGCGGTCCCCGAGCTCGTATGTCCGGCCGGGACCCTGGCGGCCCTCGAGGCGGCCATCGATCATGGCGCCGATGCCGTCTATGTCGGCCTGCGCAACGAAACCAACGCGCGGAATTTCCCGGGCCTCAATCTGACCTCCGCGGAGCTCACCGCCGGCGTCCGTTACGCCCACGACCGCAAGCGCAAGGTCTATCTCGCCCTCAATACCTACGCACAGCCGGGTCGCGTGGCCCTGTGGCGACGGACGGCCGACGAGGCGGCGGCCTCGGGCGTCAACGCCATCATCGTCGCCGATCTCGCGGTGCTGCGCCACTGCGCGAGCCGCCACCCGTCCGTACCGCGTCACCTTTCGGTGCAAGGGTCGGCCACGAACGCCGAGTCGCTGCGCTTCTATGTCGAGAACTTCGGGGTCACGCGCGCCATCCTGCCGCGCGTACTGGCCCTTAATCAAGTGAGCAAGCTCGCCGCCCATGCGCCGCTGGATCTCGAGGTCTTTGCATTCGGCGGTCTGTGCGTCATGGTCGAGGGGCGTTGCGCGCTGTCGTCCTATGCCACCGGCGTGTCTCCCAACACCTGCGGGGCTTGCTCGCCGGCATCCTCCGTGCGGTGGGAGGAGGAGAACGGGCGGCGGCGCGTCCGCCTGAACGGCATTTTGATTGATGCCTTCGAAAAGACCGAAAAGGCGGGCTACCCCACGATCTGCAAAGGGCGATTCAAGGTCGACGACCACGTGGCGTATGCCCTCGAAGAGCCGACCAGTCTCAATGTCCTGCCTATCCTGGGCGATTTGGCGCAGGTTCCGGTGCGCGCGATCAAGATCGAGGGTCGCCAGCGGTCGCCGTCGTATGTTGCGCGTGTCACCGCCGTCATGCGCGAGGCCTTGGATGCATGCGCCCGCGACCCCGAAAAGTTTGCGGTGCGCCCCGAATGGGCGGAGGCGTTGACGTCGTTGTCCGAGGGCCGCCAGCAGACCTTGGGCGCCTTCCATAGGCCCTGGCGATGAGGCTCGCGCTCGCGCCCATACCGTTTTTCTGGCCACGGGAGGCGATCGTGGCGTTTTACGACGCGATCGCAGACACCGCCGTCGACATCGTCTATTTGGGCGAGACGGTTTGCTATAAGCGCCGCAGCCCGGCGTTGGCCGACTGGTTGGCGATCGCAGAAAAGCTCGCCGGCCGCGGCAAAGAGGTCGTGTTGTCGAGCCTGGTGCTGGTCGACGGGGAGGCGGAGCTCAAGGCGACTCGCAGGCTCTGCGAGAATGGACGGTTCCGCATCGAGGCCAACGACATGAGCGCGGTCTCCTTCTCGCGGGGCGCGCCCTTCGTCGCCGGGGCTACGCTGAACATCTATAACGAGGATGCCTTGGCGATCCTCGCCGACGCGGGCGCCACGCGCTTCGTGGCCTCTTTGGAATTGAGCGGCGAAGCCCTTGCCGGCATGCGCGCCGCGGGCCCGCCGGGCATCGAATGCGAGCTGCTGGCCTTCGGCCGCCCGGCGCTTGCCTACTCCGCGCGTTGTTTCAGCGCGCGCAACGCCGATCGCGGCAAGGACCACTGCGAGTGGGTCTGCGAACGCGAACCCGAGGGCATCATGGTGCGCACCCAGGAAGACGACGCCTTCCTGACACTAAATGGCCTCCAGATCCACGCCGCGCATCCTATAAATTACCTCGCCGAGCTCGACACCATGCAGCGCGCGCGCGTCGATGTCCTGCGCATCATGCCGGAGGTCCGCGACACCGCGCTTGTGATCGACACCTTCGAGGGCGTCCTGGCGGGGCGTTACACGGTCGCGGAGGGCCAGAGCCGCCTCGCGCCCCTGACGGATGGGCAGGATGCCAATGGCTATTGGCGGGGCGCGGCCGGCCGCAGCCATATCAGCTGATGCTCGTCTGGCACGATGTCGAGCGGCTGGAGCCCGCGCAATTCGCCGCCTACGAGGAAGGCGTGCTGCGACGGGCCATGGCCGGCGAGACCGTGCTCGGCTTCGTACGGCTGGCGCGCTGCGCCCTCATAGGGGCCTTCGAAGACCCGGGTCGCGCGCTCCGGCTCTCCTATGTGGGTGACCGCTTCCCGATCGTGAGGCGCCAAACCGGCGGCGGGAGCCTGTCCCTCGACCCCGACACCCTCATCGCCGTACTGGCCTTGCCGGCCGGCCGTCATGCAAGCGCAGAGCCCGCAACCCTCATGTCGGCCCTGTGCGCACCGCTCCTTGCGGCCGTCCGGGGCCTCGGAGTCGACGCCGTATTCATGGCCCCCAACGATATCGTCACCGCAGGCCGCAAGGTGGCGAGCGCCTTCCTGACGCGCTCGCGGGGCGTGATCCTCTTCGAGGCGGCGGTGCCGCTTGCGCTGGATGTCGAGGAGCTCCTGAAGACCCTGCGCCTGCCCCTGGAGAAGCTTTCCGAAAAAGGGATCCTTGCGGCGCGCCAGAGGTTCGCGCCCCTGCGCACGTTCGTTCCTCACCTTGCCGCGGCGGCCTTGGGCGCCCGGATCGCCGTGGCAATGGCGGAGGCCCTCGCTCTCCCGGCCCGCCAGGAGTCGCCCCCGGCCCCGGACCCCGGGAAGACCGTCGTGGACGGCCGCAAGTCGTCGCCCGACATCGCGGCCTTCCTGAAGACCCCGGGCGGGGTCCTTTATCTTGATGCGTGGCTCGATGCGAAGTCCGTCGTGCGCGAGGCGCGGCTCACGGGCGCCGTGGCCTGCCTCGATCCCGCGCTCTTTTCCAGGCTCGAGGCGTCTCTCGTATCCCGGCACGTCACGCAGCTCGAGCCCGCGCTTGCGGAGGCCCTGGGCGATGCGAGGCCCGATACCATTGGCGTGGAGACCGCGGACATCGTCTATCTGGGGCATCTGTGCGCGGCCCGCTTTCTCGTCGGCCGCGAACTCGGCCTTGGCCCGGCGACGCAGATCAGCACCTTCAGCCCCGACCGTAACGAATCGATGGACGCCATCCTCGCGTCCATCGACGCGGTTCTCCTGCCCTATTGCGCCAAGCCGACCTGGTGCAAGTGGCGCCATCGCGATGGCTGTCCGGAGTGCGGGCGCTGCGCCGTGGGCGACGCCTATACCCTTGCGCGCGGGCGGCAGCTCGCCGTCACGACCATCACCAACTTCGAGCATCTGCGCGCGGTCTTGGCGGATCTCGGGAAAAGCGGCAAGCGGGCGTTTCTCGGCGTCTGTTGCACGGATTTCTTCCTGAAGCGCGATTACGCCTTCGTGGAGGCGGGGATTCCGGCCGTCTTTCTGGATATAGCCGGCGACACCTGTTACACGCTGCGCCAGGAGGAGGAGGCCTATGCCGGACGCTTCGAGGCCCAGGCCTACATGGATGCCCGGCTCCTCGAGCGTGTCCTCGATTGGCGCGACCGGCTGACGACCGGTCAAAGCGCCGCACCGGAGGCGAGCGGGCCCTCCTCGGGCCTTTTACCGTCGGCCAGTTGAGCCGCGGCGCGGCCGCGGATCCAGCCCCTCCCGATGTCGGTGGAGGCCGTCGACTACGCTGTCAGGCCGAGATCGCAAACACGCTTTGGGGCGCGCTTTCGATTCTTCCGGGCGCCCGCGCGATTTGGGGCATGGACGATGGGCTCTGTCGCCACGAGGCAGGTCCCGGTCGGGCCGCCGTCTGCGATCGCGCCCTAGCCTTCCCCCCACGCAAAAACGTTCACGCGCGCGGGAGGCACGTTGCGCCATATGGTGCGGGAGTGCAGACAGGTGATTTCCTGCGCCCAGTCGATGGCGCGACATCGAAGGCTGTAGGTGAACTGAATGAATGTGGCGCCCTTCGGGAGCACGGCGTCCAAGGCCGAACCGATCTGATCCACGGTGCTTTTGGGAAGGGATTTCAGGGGGAGGCTCGATACCACGGTCGACACGCGTTCGGCCCGCCATCCGAGAAGGTTCGCAAGGTCCGCGGCGTCACCTTCCAGGATGGTTACGTTGGGGAACCGTCCCCGCAGGTGGGCGGCAAGCAGCGCCGATTTTTCAACCACTATGAGTCGTTCGGGCGCGACCCCGTGCGCCAGCAGGGAGGCGGTCACGACGCCCGTGCCCGCGCCCAGTTCGACGATATAACCTTTGGAGGCGGCGACGGCCTGGGATGCCATGTAGTCGGCGAGATGTCTTGAGCTCGGGCAGGCGGCGCCGACGGCCTGCGGGCCGGACCAGATGGCCCGGGCGAAAAGCCTCAGGTCCGCTGGGAGCAAGGCTTCGAAAATCCGTTTAAGCCCACCCTTCCGCCACGATGTCTGGTCTGCCGGGCTCTCCAGCTTCCCGCAGTCGGTTGTCGTCCGGTGCATGAATTTCCCCCGTTCGTTCGCCCCCGAGAAACCGGGCACGACGTGGATTCTAGCTTTCAAGCATATCGCATGAGGCTGCGATTGCAACGCTGAATCGACGGCCGCGATGGTCGGGCGTGTCCGCCGGACCTAGGGGAGTACGGCGCGCAGCCGCTTTTTGTGGCGGTATATGGCGCTTTCGAGGGCGTGTCGTAATTGCAGTGCAATGCCGGTGTCGCCCTCCACGCACAGCCGCCGATCGAAAAACAGCGCGTCGGCGTCCTCGGTTTGCAGAAGCAGCGCGAGAAACGACCGCACATCGCCCCGTATGCACGTCTTCCAGGGGATGGGCGGCGCCGGCCAGAGGCGTCCGCCGCGGATCACGAAGCCCAGGGCGAGGCTCGGGTTCGTGATCTCAAGACAGATGCGCGTGCCCGACAGGGCCTCCAGGGAGCGGTCCGAGATGAGCAGGAGGTTGGCCATGAGCGCTCCCCCCAGGGCGATCGCCGGAGGCGGGAACAGCTTGACTCCGAGATCGAGGGCGCGGGGTGCGGCTTGCGAAACGATGTCGAATAGGCGTGGCATGGCGCCATTGTTTGTCGTTTCGCCCGCTCAGGGATTGATGCGCGTCAAAAGCTTTGCGTTCGGTCAAGGGATCGCGTCGGGCCTCACCGTATGCTGGCGCCACGATGTTTGCCGATATGCGCCAATTCCTCGGGCACCTCGAGCGCCACAAGCGTCTTGCCCGCGTGGCGTCGCCCGTGAGCGCGCGTCTGGAGATCACCGAGATCTGTCGGCGCGCGATCATTGCGCAGGGACCGGCCTTGCTGTTCGAGTCGGTCGATGGCGGCAAGATGCCGGTCGTAGGCAACCTGTTCGGGACCCGCGATCGTGTCTTGCAGGCCATCGGACTCGAGGACAGCGCCGCCCTGCGGTCCCTGGGGGAGCTGCTCGGGCGCATCAAGGAGCCGCGTTGGCCCCGCGACGCGCATGAGGTCGCCGGACATCTCCCGATCATTGGTCGACTGTGGGCCGCCCGCCCCCGCCTGCTGCGCGAGGCCGCGCCGGTCCAGGAGTGTGTCCACGAAGGCGCCGCCGTCGATCTGGAGGCCCTCCCGATCTCGCACTGCTGGCCCGAGGACGCGGGGCCTCTGCTCACCTTCGGGCTCGTCATCACGCGACCCGGTGCCGGGGGGCGGCACAACGTCGCCATCTATCGCCAGCAGTTGATCGGCCGCAATCGCCTCATCATGCGGTGGCTCCCCCACCGCGGCGGGGCCGGGGACTACGCCCGATTTCGCGAGCTCCATCCGACCGAACCCTTTCCGGTGGCGGTCGCCATAGGCGCCGATCCGGCCCTGACCCTGGCCGCGGTGGCGCCCATCCCCGACACCCTTTCCGAGTACCAGTTCGCGGGCCTCTTGCGCGGCGCCCGTACCGAGCTCGTCCAGGCGGGCAACGGATTGCTGGTGCCGGCCCGCGCCGAGATCGTGCTCGAGGGGATCATCGCCCCCGACGATACCGCGCTTGAAGGGCCCTTCGGGGACCACACCGGTTACTACAACGCCCAGGACCACTTTCCGGTGATGACCGTCACGCGCGTCACGCACCGCCAGGCGCCGCTCTACCAGACGACCTACATGGGACGCTCGCCCCACGATGAGCCCTCGGTGCTCGCGGGCGCCCTGAACGAGGTGTTCGTGCCCTTGCTCCAGCAGCAGTTTCCCGAGATCGTCGACTTCTATCTGCCCCCCGAGGCGTGCTCCTATCGCGTCGCCGTCGTAAGCATTCGCAAACGCTATCCGGGCCATGCGCGGCGCATCATGCTGGGGATCTGGTCCTATCTGCGGCAGTTCACCTACACTAAGTTCGTGATCGTGACGGATGATGACATCGATATCCGCAACTGGTCCGAGGTGATATGGGCCCTGGTGACGCGCGCCGATCCGGCGCGCGATAGTGTCATATTGACGGACACGCCGATCGACTACCTGGATTTCGCGAGCCCCGTAGCCGGTCTCGGCGGCAAAATGGGGCTGGACGCCACCTTGAAGCGTCCGCCCGAGGTGAGCCGCCCGCCCGGCCGCCCCATTCGTCCCGATGCCAGGACCCAAGCCGCGGTCGCCTCTATTTGCGAGGCGCTCGGTCTGTGACGGTGCTTGATATATGTCAAGGCATGCGGGCCGACGGAAGGGATACTTTCGTGCTTTAGGGTTATCTTATGAACCTGGATTTTGACGCATCCCTCATCGCCCGTTACGGCGATTCGGCGCCACGCTACACGTCCTACCCGCCGGCCACGCAGTTCCATGGCCAGTTCGGGGCCGAGGACCTGGGGCGGGCGCTCGCGGGCCGCCCCGCGGGTCAGGCGTGGTCGCTCTATGTCCATGTCCCGTTTTGCGAATCCGTGTGTTATTACTGCGCCTGCAACAAGACCGTGACCAAGCACCACGAGCGCGCCGAGCCCTATGTCGCCCGTGTGGCGCGCGAACTGGGGCTTCTGGCGCCCTCGCTCGGTGCGCGGCCCCCGCTGGATCAACTCCATTGGGGCGGCGGGACACCGACCTTTCTCAGTCACGACGAAATGCGCATCCTCATGTGCGCCATCGCCGAGCGCTTCGCCTTGCGGCCCGATGACAGCGGCGAGTATTCGATCGAAATCGATCCGCGCCACGCCCCGGACGCGACCTTGGCGCTTCTAAGAACGCTCGGATTCAACCGCCTGAGCCTCGGCGTCCAGGACTTCGACCCCGCCGTGCAGCGCGCCATCAACCGCGAGCAGTCCTTCGCGCTCGTGCGCCACGTGACGCAGGAGGCGCGCTCGCTCGGATTTCGCTCGGTGAGCGTGGATCTGATCTACGGCCTTCCGCGGCAGACCCGCGACAGCTTCGCCCGCACGCTGGAGCGCCTGCTCGAGATTTCGCCGGATCGGATCTCGCTGTTCAATTACGCGCATCTTCCGCAGCGCTTCAAGCCGCAGCGGCGCATAGACGCCTCGGAGATCCCGGATGGCCTGACCAAGATCGCGATCTTGAGCATGACGGTCGAGACGCTGATGGCCGCGGGCTACGTCTATATCGGCCTGGATCATTTCGCCAAGGCCGATGACGAGCTTGCGCGTGCGCAGCGCGAGCGCACGCTGGCGCGGAACTTCCAGGGCTATTCGACGCGCGGGCACCTCGACGTCCTGGGCGTGGGCGCCTCCGCGGTAAGCCGCATAGGCGATGTCTACAGCCAGAACGCCTGGGACCTGAAGGAGTACGAGGACCTCGTGGACCAGGGACGGCTTCCGGTCCGTCGCGGCTTCGAACTGAGCGCCGACGATGCCTTGCGTCGCGAGGTGATCAACGACCTCCTGTGTCACATGGAGTGTGACGTGGCGGCCGTCGAGGCCCGACACGCCCTGCGGTTTGCGACCTATTTCTCTTCCGAGCTGGCGCGGCTCGAGCCCTTCGTCCGCGACGGGCTCCTGGAGGTCGACGCCGAAAGGATCGTCGTGACTGCGCGCGGCCAGATGCTGGTCCGCGCCATCTGCGCGGTGTTCGATCGCTATCTGCTGATCGCCGATCGTCGTGTCTTTTCCCGTGTCGTCTAGGAGAATCTGATGCCGTGCCCGCTTCGCCCCCTGGTCCTGACCTTGGCGCTCCTCCCCGTCGTTGTCTCCGGCAAGGCGCTGACCGGCCGGCAGGTCTTCGACCAGACCTGCCACACCTGCCACTCCCGCGGCGTGGCAGGCGCGCCCAAGATCGGCGACCGCTCGGCATGGCGCCAGCATCTCGCCAAGGGAATCAAGGTGTTGTACGCCCATGCGATCCACGGCTACTACGGCTACAGCTTCATGCCACCGAAAGGCGGAAACGAATCCCTGACCGATGGCGAGGTGCGCGCCGCGGTCCTCTATATGGTGGCCAAGGTCAGTGCGCAAGCCCCGCGGCCCCTTGATCCGCATCAATGAACCATCAGGCCGTCGGCATAAGCTCAAACTCATGAAATCGACCATCGTATCGCGTCTACCGAAGCTGAGTCTGAGAGGCCGCCAGTTGTTGCCCATATTCCAGGGCGGAATGGGCGTGGCGATCTCCGCCCATAAGCTCGCCTCGGCCGTGGCCCGCGAAGGCGCCGTCGGCACGATCGCGAGCGTCGACCTGCGTCACCTGCATCCGGACATCATGACGCGGCTGCGGCGTTGCCGGGACACCACGAAGCTGCTGGACGGGAACCTCGAGGCCCTGGATCGCGAGGTGAAGGCGGCCCGTGCGGCGGCCGGGCCCGCGGCCTTCATTGCCGTCAACGTCATGCGCGCCCTGAACCATTACGCGGACTTCGTGCGCCAGGCCTGCCAGAGCGGGGCGAACGCCATCGTGATGGGGGCCGGATTGCCGCTCGACCTCCCGGAACTCACCGAAGGCCATGACGTGGCGCTGATCCCCATTCTTTCCGAGGAGCGCGGGATCGACGTCCTGCTGCGCAAGTGGATGCGCAAGGGGCGGCTCCCCGATGCCATCGTCATAGAGCACCCGGGACACGCGGGCGGGCATCTCGGCGCGCCCCGGCTTGCGGACGTCGACTCCTCGCGCTTCGATTTCCGTCACGTTCTCCAGGAGGCCTTGGCGCTCTTCAAGAAGCTGGGCTTGGCCGCCGAGCGCATACCGCTCATTCCGGCCGGCGGCATCGGATCGTTCCGTGCGATCCGTGAACTGTTCGACCGCGGGGCCTCGGGGGTGCAGCTTGGGACCGCGTTCGCGGTGACCGAGGAATGCGATGCCCACCCGAACTTCAAGAAGGTGCTGGCGGAGGCCCGTCGCGAGGACATCGTGACGTTCATGAGCGCCGCGGGCCTCCCCGCGCGCGCGGTTCTGACGCCCTGGCTCAAACGCTATCTTGCGCGCGAGAACCTGCTCAAGTCTCGTGCCACCAGCCGCTGCGGGGGCTGCGCGAGCCGCCTCGAATGTCTGAGCCACTGCGGATTCAAGGACGGCAACCCCGATGCCGGGCAGTTCTGTATCGAGACCCAGCTCGCGGCCGCGGCCAAGGGCAACGTCGAGCACGGGCTCTTCTTTCGCGGCGGGTCCAGTCTGCCCTTCGGTCACGAGATCTGCTCCGTCCGCGACCTCCTCGAGTATCTTTTGACGGGCGTGCGTCCTGCGCTTGTGCAGGCCCCGGCCGTCTCCTTGATCGCCTGAGAGGCCCTGATGTCGTGCTGTTATGTCCTCGATCTGCGTCTCGCGCCCCGCGGTGTGCCGCCCGCCACATACGCGTATGCCATCCTGCGCGAGATGGGGCCCGGCGAGACCATGCGCGTCTGGAGCCCGGAAGAGCCGACGTTATTCATGGCGCAACTGCAAAACCACATGCGCAACACGCTCGTCTGGGAGGTCGCGACCGATGGGCAGGGCTACCTGATCACGCTGCATATCCGCGGTCCGCACGAGCCGCTCGCGCTCGGAGACACGCTGCGGCGTGAACACGACGACATGGACGCCTGCCTCGTGCGCTCGCTCGCCCTGGTCGGCGCCGGGCGCTGGACCGAGTCCGTCGCCGAGGTGGCCCGGCTCGACCGGACCTTGCGCGCCCATATCCTTCTCGAGAACGATCTCCTGGCGCCGCTGGCCGTGCGTGAGGCCCGGGAGCCGACGTCGCTCATGCGACGCGAACACGACGACATTCTGGTGCAGTTGGACGCCATCCAGGAGGTCTGCCAGGCCGCCGGGGAGTCGTGCGCCGAGCTCGATACGTGGCTTGGCCTGCTGGCCGCGACCCTGAACAAGCACGAGTACCGCGAAGAGGTTTCGCTGTTCGGGCTCTGGGAGCGCGCCTCCGACCGCAGGGGCGCCGCGCTCCTCGACGAGGTCCGCCGGCGGCTCTCGCCCGCGGGCTCCTGAGCCATCCTCCGGCCGTCCCGGGACCCGGGGTCGGGTTGGGCCGGGCTTCCTAGACCACCCGCACGGGGGCGAGCCCGATGTAGAACAGCACGGCGCAATATTGCGCGACGCTCCCCGCCAGCACGAACAGATGCCAGATCTCGTGGCCGAAGCGCCATTTCTCGTCGAAGACAAAAAAGATGATGCCCACGGTATAGAGAAGCCCGCCCGCGGCGAGCCACCAGAAGCCGCCAGGCGCCAGATGGCGCATGAGCGGCTGCAGGGCGACGACGATAAGCCAGCCCATGACGACATAGAGGATCACGGACAGGCGCCGCGATTTTTGGGGTATGAACTCCTGGACGATGCCGATGATCGCAAGGCCCCAGAGGATGCCGAACAGAGACCAGCCCCACGGCCCCCTCAATGGTCCGAGGACGAAAGGCGTGTAGGTGCCCGCGATCAAAAGATAGATCGCGACATAGTCGAGCCTCTGGAAGACCGCGCGCGCCCGTCCATTCAATCCGTGGTAGAGGCCCGACATGGTATACAGGAACACGAGCGTGAGCCCGTAGATGCTGAAGCTCACGATCCGCCAGGGGTCCGCCTGCAGCGCCGCGAACACGATCAAGACGACCGTTCCTATGAGCGCGAGCGCCCCGCCGACGATGTGACTTATGCTGTTGAACAACTCTTCACGACGCATCGGCATTCCCTTGTGGGCCGCGCGGTCCCACTCCAAGCCCCCCGCGTCCCTGCCATCGATGGCCTGTCGTCACGGCGGGCGCTGCCATCCAGTTTAGGCAGACGCCTCCCTCGGGACAAGCGGGGCCTCGGTCCGGCATCGTCCGTCGCGTCTTCGGGCAGGTGTCGCGCCAAGCCGGGGCCACGCCGCCGGATCGGGTCTTGCCATGGCGTCCGGGTCGGACGAACGGGGGTTCGAGGGGTGGCGGGCGCGAAGTCGAGGGCGCGGCCTTGCCTCACGCGTGAGAGGGCGGGCGCATGCGGCGCCGGCGATGCGGGATCCGCGGGCCTATGTCCCACCGGAAGCGGCCCGTCACGGGCGCCTGGAGGCGCCGTTTCCGAGGCCTTCGGCGATGCCCTGCGTAAGGTGGTTCAGTAGGGGTGTGGCCGCCGCGAGGAGCAGCCCCCCCAGGTTCCGTTCGTCGGCGGACTTCACGCCCGTCCAGTATTCGGGCTCGCGCGGCGGCCGCTGTTCCCGCTCGTCACTCCGCCCCTGGAGGTAGGCGCCCTCGAGCTCCCGGGACAAGGCGCTCACGCGGCGGGTTCGGGGACGGTGCAGGCGGCGGCCTAGCAACAAGCCCGCGCCCACGCCCAGGCCCACGATCGCCAGCGGGTGTTCGAGGACCCACCGGAGCGGGAACGTGACCCGACGCTCCAGGTGGTCCACAGCCCCGCCGACGCGCTCGCCCAAGGCGTCGAGCGTGTCGGCGAGGTCGCGCCTATGCCGTTCGGCCTCTTGCCGCGCCTCTTCCGAGGAAAATACCGCCACCATATCGTCGTTCATGCGGGTCCCCTTGGGTCGAATCGTTTCCACTCTTCCTTCAGGAACGCCTTGTCCGCCTCTATCTCCGACCGGATCTTCTTGAGCCGCGCGTCTTGTCCCATGCGTTTGGCGTGACGCAGCGCCATGGCCCCGCCGACGCCCGTGAACAGCACGCCGATGATGAGGGCGCTTGCCCAAAGGCTCGTCGTGGAAGATGCGGTTCCGTTCAGGAGATCGGCAAGCCCGATCACGAGGAAGGCGAGGAGGCTCAGGAGGCCAAGCAGGGCGATGGCGCCGTAGACGGCGGTCTTCACGGCGTCCGCCATGATGGCCCGCGTGCTCTCCGCTATCTCGAGCTTTATGACATTGGCTTCGCTGCGGATGATGGCGCCCGCCTCGTCCGCGGCGTGGCGAAGAAGGGCTTTCAGGGGCATACCGTCTGCCACGGGCTGCGGCCGCGCGGTCTCGGAATTCCATTGAGTGGCCATCGCGCGCCTACCGCTGAATGAGCTTGCCGAGGATGACGCCGGCCGCGAATCCGATGGCGATGCTGGCGCCCGGATGTTCGCGTATGCGCCGCTCGAGCTCGCGCCGCAGGCTCTCGATGTCACGCTCGGACACGTAAGCGCCCAGCTTGCGTAAGGCGGTCAAGGCCTCGTCCATATAGGGGGAGGGGCGTGCCCCGGAGTGCTCGGCATCCCCGTCTGTAGAGAATTGTTCGGCGACACCCATGGCGGCCTCCACACTTAAGGTTTCGGCAAGGGTAGATCGCCGAGGGGGCTCAGGAAAATCGGACCTTCAGATCGGGTCAGCCCTGGCTTATGAAGTGGGCCAGAGGCGCGGGGAGCAAGGCCGTCGCCCGCACCCACGCCAGGCCTATCATTTCATGGAAGATCACCGCCGTGAGGGCGAGGGCGTGGGCATTCGGGAGATAGGCCAGGATGGTCGCGCCGCGTCGCGTGCGCGTCACGAAGTCGGTCGGGGCGGGCACGACCTTGAAGCCGGCACGGCGGAATAGCGCCACGGCGCGGGGCATGTGCCAGGCCTGCGTCACGAGGAAGATGGAGCGGATGTTCTGGGATCGCAGGATCGCCCAGGAGTACTCGGCGTTTTGCGCGGTCGTCTGCGAGCTCGCCTCCACCCATTTCACCGGCGTTGCGAAGTCGCGATCCAAGACGCGCCGCATGAGCAGGGCCGAGGCGGTCCCTTTGAGCGGGGCCCGGCCCGAAGCGAGGATGGGCAGGCGGGTCTCGCGGAACAGGCGGGCGGCGTAGGCGAGGCGCGCCAGGGTGTCGATGCCGACTGTGGTATGCCCGCCGTACTCGGGGGCGTCATGGTAGCGGCCGGCGGCCAGGACGACGATGGCGCGCGGGCCTATCGGGAGCGGGCGATGCAGGGCGGGATAGCTCTCCCAGCTTCTCGCGAGCGCGGAGCTCACGACCGGCAGGCTCGTGGCGGTAAGGCCCGCCCAGAACAGCACCGCCACGAGCGTGCCCACCCGCCGCCGACGCGCGATGATCAACGCGAGGCCCACGGCCATCGGCAGCAGAAAGAGCCCGGGTGGCGTAAGGAAGGCGTTCACAAGCCCGTGCCAGACGATCACGCCCCGACCGCCTCCCCCGCGGCTTGGCGGTCGGCATGATAGGACGAGCGCACGAGCGGTCCGCTCGCCACATTGGTGAAGCCGAGCCTGCGCGCCCATTCCCCGATTTCGGCGAACTCGTCCGGGCTCACATAGCGGTCCACGGCGAGATGCGCGAGGCTCGGCCGCAGGTATTGCCCGATCGTGAGCCACTCGCAGCCGTGGGCGCGCAGATCGGCGAGCGTCTCCTCGATCTCTGCGCGGCTCTCGCCGAGTCCCACCATGAGGCCGGACTTCGTGGGGATGTCCGGGTAGCGGTCCTTGAAGGCCTTCAGGAGCGCAAGCGACCCCTGGTAGTCGGCACCGGGCCGTACCGCCTTGTAGAGGCGCGGGACGGTCTCCATGTTGTGGTTGAAGATATCGGGCGGCGCCACCGCGAGCGCCTCCAGGGCCGCCCCCACGCGCCCCCGGAAATCGGGTACCAGGGTCTCGATGCGGACCGTGGGGGCGGCCGCGCGTATGGCGCCGACACAGGACGCGAAGTGTGATCCCCCGCCGTCGCGCAGGTCATCGCGATCGACCGAGGTGATGACGACGAAGCGGAGGTTCATGGCGGCTATGGCCTGCGCCAGGTGCCGAGGCTCGTCGGGATCGAGGGGGTCCGGGCGGCCGTGCGCCACGTCGCAAAACGGGCAGCGGCGGGTGCAGAGCCGCCCCATGATCATGAAGGTCGCGGTTCCGTGCCCGAAGCATTCGCCGATGTTCGGGCACGACGCCTCCTCGCATACGCTATGAAGGGCGTGGTCGCGGAGGACGGCCTTCAGGCGCCCGACCTCGGGCGAGAGCGGCGAGCGCACGCGCAACCAGGCGGGTTTGGGCGCGGCCTTTCCGGGCTCCTGAGCCACCCGGACCTTGATCTTTTCGAGCCCCTTAAGCGCTCGAGGGGACGTTGGGCGCGGATCGGATGTCTCTGGGGGCATGGGGGTCGGCTTCCGGGTGATGTCTCAAGCGGGTTATAAGTTCTGGTACCAGGATCGCAGCGACCCGGTCGACATCCCGGGGCCCGCCGCAGTCGGCGATCTGCGTCATGCGCAGGCCGCGGTACCCACAGGGCGCGATGGCCGTGAAAGGGCTCAGGTCCATGGCCACGTTCAAGGCGAGCCCATGATAGCTACGCCCGCTGCGGATACGCAATCCCAGGGACGCGATCTTGCGGCCTCCGACATAGACCCCGGGCGCGTCCGCACGGGTTGTCGCGCCTTCGATGTGAAGGCGCGCGAGGGTACCCTGGACGGCCGATTCCAGGGCCGATACCAGATGCCGGACGCCCATTTTGCGGCGCGCGAGATCGATCAGGGCGTATACGATGAGCTGGCCCGGACCGTGATAGGTCAGATCGCCCCCCCGATCGGTGTCCACGGTCGGGATCGGGCCGGGGGGCGCGGACTCCCGGGCATTGCGCCCGCGCGTGTAGACGGGGGCGTGTTCGAGCACCCAGATCTCGTCCGGCGTGTCGTCCGCGCGCGCCTCGCTGAACTCGCGCATCGCCTGCCAGCTTGCGTGGAAATCCACCATGCCCCGTAAGCGGCGGACCTTCGGGTCTTCGATCATAGGGCCATGAGGACTTCGGGCGAGGCGCTCAAGGCCTCGTAGATGGCATCGAGCTGCGCCCGCCCCAATGCCCGGATCGTGAGCGTAATGGCGATATAATTGCCGCCACGGCTCTCGCGATGCGTGGCGGACAGGAGGTCCTGGGGGGCAATATGCCGCGAGACGATCTCATGCACCAAGGCCTCGAAGCGCGCCGACCGCTTGCCCACCGCCTTGATGTCGATCGTGCAGGGGAAGGTCAGGAGTTCGGGAGCCTTGCCGTCGTGTCCATTCGCGGTCGCCACTAGGTCCTCGTACCCATTCGCACTTCCTCCTTGAAGGTCTGGAAGGCCGCGTGCAGGCGACGGAATACCGGGCCGATCCGGCCGCCCCCCACGGGTCTGTCGTCGATGCGTGTCACGGCCGCCAATTCCCGGCCGGAGCTTGTGATGAAGACTTCTTCGGCCCCCAAAAGTTCGGCGCGGGACGGCGCGCGCTCCTCGAGCGGGATGTCGAGCCCGGCCGCCAGTTCCAGCACCACGTCGCGCGTCACCCCTGCCAGTATGAGATGGCTGCGCGAGGCCGTGAGGAGCCGTCCCCCGCACACCGCGAAGACGTTGCTCACCGCGCCCTCGTTGACCCGGTCGTCCCGCACCAACAAGGTCTCTTCGGCGCCTCGCGCCACGGCCTCTTGCGCCAGCAGGACGTTGGCGATGAGCGAGGTCGTCTTGATGTCGCAGCGCGCCCAGCGGATGTCCTCGCAGAGGATCGCGCTGATCTCGTAGCCTGCTCCCGCGCCCGTTTCGGGCACGCGCGGCCTTGCGTAGGCGAAGACCGTGAGCGGGGCATTGGCGGGAAATGCATGCTGACGGGGCGCCGCCCCGCGCGTCACCTGCAGGTAGACGATCCCTTCGCCGGAGGGCAGGGTCTCCGCGAGCCGCGCGAAGACCGCGGGCCACGTGACGGTCAAGGCGTTCATGTCCATCCCGACCGCGGCCATGCTGGTCTTGAGGCGCGACAGATGGGCCGCCTCCCGGAACAGGCGGTGGCCGTATACCGGGATGACTTCGTAGACGCTGTCTCCGAAGACGAAGCCCCGATCGAAGACCGATACGCGCGCGTCCTCCCCGGGTATCCAATCGCCGTTCAGGTACACGAGCATGGATCGTCCTCCCACGGCGGCGCCATCTCTTCAGGTGGAGGTTGTGGGCGCCGTCCCCTCGGCCGGCCCTCACCCCGCCCACCAGGCGGCCCTCGAGAAAGCGGGCCGGGCACGGGGCAAACCGTTCAACGAGCCTTATTATAAGGGGCTTGCGGGGCGGGCGCCAGTTGATGAGGGCGTAGTGGTGTGCTTCGGCCTGAGCCGGCCGAGCCCGCCGTGGCCCTCTCTCAGGGGTCGATGATGAGGCCGCGCCCCACGCCTTCGCGCGACAGGCGGGCCAAGAGCGCCTGGGCGGCGCCTTTATCGGCTTCGGGCCCCAGGCGCACGAGATAGAGGCGGCGTCCCCGGGCGGCCTCGTGAAGCACGTGAAGGTTCCGGAGCCCTTTCCCTTCGAGACGCCGCTCCAGGCGTTCGGCGTCCTGTCGCCGCAGGAAGGCGCCGACCTGTACGAAAAAGGCCCGGCGCGGCGCGTGATGGGGCCCGAAGACGTCCGGGCCGCGGCGTCGGGGAGGGGCGACGCGCTTCTCGCCCGGCGCCAAGCCCTCGACCACGACCGGCGCGGTGCCCGTGGCGAGAACGCCCAGGCGCGCGGCGGCGGCATAGGACAGGTCGATGATGCGCCCCGGGTAAAACGGCCCGCGATCGTTGATGCGCACGACGACGCTCTTGCCGTTGTCGAGGTTGCGCACGAGCGCATAGGACGGCAGCGGCAGGACCTTGCTCGCGGCCGTCATGGCGTACATGTTGTAGGTCTCCCCGTCCGAGGTCTTCTGTCCATTGAAGGGCATGCCGTACCAGGATGCGATACCGCGCCTGCGATATCCGGCCGCGGTCTTCAGCGGGTAGTACGTTCGCCCGTCCACGGTATAGGGGCTGTTGCCGTAGGGGCTCAAGGCCACCTTGTGGGGAACGACGGCGTGGGTGGAGAGGTCCGCGGGGTTGCGATAGCCGGTGCTTGGCAGAAAGCCGCAGCCGCCGAGCGCGAGCGCGAGGCCCAGGGCCGCCAGCGGGCGCCCGCAACCGGTCTTAACGTGACAGCCGCTGCCCATGTCGCAGGCTCTCCTGCAATGAGTGTCCCAGGATACAACGGCTGCGGCCTCGACAGAACTCCCGATAAGGCACGGGCCCATGCGGCCCTCCGTCTATCGGCGGATGGCGGGGCGTGGGATGGCCGGGCGGGGCCGCGAAGGGGGTCGCGCCCGCTTCGCGTCCGGCCACGGTCAATTGACCAGGCGACGATGGCTGTGGATGCTCATGAGCACCCCGAGGCCCGCCATGATGATGAGCAGCGAGGTGCCGCCATAGCTCAAAAGCGGCAGAGGCACGCCAACCACCGGGAGTATCCCGGCCACCATGCCCATGTTGATGAAGACGTCGAAGAAAAACAGGATCGACAGGGAGCCGGCGAGGAGCCGGGAATAGGTGTCCTGCGCCGCAAACGCGATGCGCAGTCCGCGATAGACGATGAAGAGATACAGGGCGAGCAGCGCCAGATTCCCGACCAGGCCGAACTCCTGGCAGAAGACCGCGAACGCGAAGTCCGTCGTGCTGTCGGGCAGGAAGTGCAGGTGCGCCTGGCTGCTGTTCAGCCAGCCTTGCCCGAAAAGACCTCCGGATCCCACCGCTATCATCGCCTGAATGGCGTGGTAGCCGGCCCCCAGGGGATCGGCCTGGGGGTGGAACAGGATATAGATCCGCTGACGTTGGTAGTGGTGCATGTGGGCCCAGAGCACGGGGGCGGCGGCCATCCCCATCGCAAGCACCGTAAGGACCGTGCGCCAGCCTATGCCGGCCAGGAACAGGACGATGATGCCCGATAGGAGCACGATGAGCGCGGTTCCGAGATCCGGCTCCTTGGCGATCAAAAGCACGGGAACGAGCAGGATCAAGGTCGCGCCGGCGAGACGACCGAGGCGTGGCGGAAGGTGGCCGCGCGAAAAGAACCAGGACAGGGCCATGGGCACGAAAAGCTTCATGAACTCCGAGGGCTGTATGGACAGCGGCCCAAGCGCGATCCACCGGCGCGCGCCGAAGCGCACGGCCCCGATGGCGAGCACCGCCGCCAGGGCAAGCACGCCGGCCACGAACATCGGGACGGACCAGCGCCGGTAGGTCTCGGGCTGGATCTGTGCCACGCCGATCATGATCACAAAGCCGATCAAAAGGCGCAGGGCGTCGTCCAGCGCGAAGTGCACGCTCTCGCCGCTTGCGCTGTAGAGGACGACGAGACTGACCGCCGCCAAGACGACCAGGGCCATGAAAAGCGGCTTGTCGAGATGCCAGCGTTCGAAGCGGTTCATGGCAAGGTCCTGGCCTGCGCGAGCTGCGGCCGCGACTGGTTCTGCGGTCGCGCGTGCACGTGGCCCAAGAGGTAGAAGTTCATGAGGGCGCGGGCGATCGGGGCGGCGGCGAGCGCGCCGAAGCCCGCGTGCTCGACGATGACGGCAATGGCGATGCGCGGATGCTTCACGGGCGCGAAGGCCATGAACAAGGCGTCGGAGCGGACGTGTTTGCCCTTGTAGTTGGGCACGACGCTCCAGAGCTGCGCGGTCCCGGTCTTGCCGGCGACCCGGTACGGGAGGCCGTAGGCGATGCCGCGCGCGGTCCCGTGCGGCCCTTCGACCACCTGCGTCATGTCCCGAATCAGCCGCTTCAGGCTGTTTTTACGGCGCCGCCGTATGGGCGCGTAGGCGTGGGGCTTTTTGTAGCGCACGTGGTGGGTGACCGGGTTCACGATGCCGCGCACGACCTCCGGCCGCATGCGCACGCCGTGGTTGGCGATGGTGGCGACGGCGTCGGCCAGTTGCAACGGGGTGACGAGCAGGGGCCCCTGACCGATGCCCGTGATGACCGTCTGGCCGGGGTACCAAGGTCTTCCGCTCGCCTTGATCCACGCCTTGGTGGGTACGAGTCCGCGATATTCGCCGGGCAGATCGACGCCGGTCCTATGCCCGAACCCGAAATAGGTGAGGTAACGGGTCATGCGATTGATGCCCTGCTTGAAGGCCAGGTGATAAAAATACACGTCGCAGGACTGCTCGATGGCGTCCTTCAGGTCCACGCGGCCCATGCCAAGCGGCTTCCAGCAATGAAAGAGGTGCGAGCTGTGGGGCAGATGGTAGTAGCCGGGGCACATGACGCGCTTGTGCGGGTGGAACCAATGCGTCTGCAGGGCCGCGTAGGCGTAAAATGGCTTTATGGTCGAGCCCGGCGGGTACAGGCCGTTCAGGGCGCGGTTATCCAGGGGCCCGTTCGGGTTCGTGGCCAAGGCCCTGTAGGCCTTCTCGCGGATCCCGTCGACGAAGGGGTTGGGGTCGTAGATCGGGCTGCTTATGAGCGCAAGCACGGCGCCCGTGCGCGGATCGAGCGCCACCACGCTGCCCGGGCGGTTGGCGAGCATTTGCTCGCCGATCGCCTGCATCTGCGCGTCGATGTTCAGGTAGAGGTTATGGCCGGCGTGCGGCAAGATGCGCTTCAAAACCTTGACGGGCCGCCCCTCCGCATCCATCTCGACGTCCTTGAAGCCGATCCGCCCCATGAGCTCCTTCTGGTAGCTCTTCTCCACCCCCAGCTGGCCGACGTGGTGGAAGCCGAAGTACCGTTCCGCCCGCTGTCCTCGCAGTTCGTTGCGCGTGATGCGGCTCACGTATCCTATGGCCGCCGTGGCAAGCCCGCCCAGGGGGTAATAGCGACGCAGGCGGGCATGGAGGGTCGCGCCTTTCAGGCGGGTGAGGTTCACGGCCACGCGCGCCGCCTCGGCCTCGCTCAGATGCGCGCGCAGCGTGACGTTCTGGAAGGGCTTGTGCTGCGCGAGCCGCCTGCGGAAGTCGCGTAAATCCTGCGCATTCAGCGCCACGAGAGGCTTTAGCTTGGCAAGCAGCCGCTTCATGTCGGGGACCCGGTCGGGTGTCACCTCGAGGGTGAAGACCGGGAAGTCGTCGGCCAGGACCACGCCGTTGCGGTCGAGTATGAGCCCGCGGGCCGGTGCGATGGGCAGCGGACTTACGCGGTTATTCTGGGCGAGCGTCGCGTAATAGCGGTGTTTGACGACCTGAAGATAACCCAGGCGCGTCACGAGCCCCAGAATGAGAAGCGCGCCAAGTATCGCCGCGACAAGGATGCGCGACTCGAACAGCCTGATTTCTTGAGAGTCGTTTTTTAGGGGGATATAGCGCATGGCTCAGCTGATCTTGGCGCGCCGGCGCACCCCCCTGAGGACGCCGAACAGGAAGGGCCATAGGATCACGTTCGCGATCATGGGCGCCGTATCGCTCCAGAGGGGCGGGTGCCCCCGGACCAGGGACTTGATCATGATAAGCATAAGGTCGCTCAGCGCGACCAAAGTTCCCACCGCGAGCGCCTGCTGCCAACGCGGGAACACGCGCAGCCTGAGCGTGAAGCGCAGCGTGAGGTAGGCGAGCAGGGCCTTGGCGAGCGCCTGTTCTCCGAGGAGCGAGCCGTAGAGGACGTCGAGAAAAAGCCCGAGGACCCAGCCGCTCCCCACGCCGATGCGCTCGGGAAGCGCCATGCACCAGTAGACGAGGACCAAGGCCACCCAGTCGGGTCGCAGCAGCCGGATGGCGCCCGGAAGCGGGACGATGGTGAGCACCATGGCCGCCACGAAGCTCGCGAGGATCAGCGCGCGCTGTTTCAGGGTGAGGGGGTTATCCATGCCCCGCCCCCCGGGTGTGCGGACCCTTGCGCGGCCAGAGCAGCAGGACGCGCGTATGGTAGTCCAGGCGCGCGAGCGGCACGGCGCGGATCTTCAGGAAGGCGAGATTGGGGTTGCTTGTGACCTCGGTCACGCGCGCAACCGGGTAGCCCGGCGGGTACACGCCTCCCAGCCCCGAACTCGCGAGGACGTCCCCGGGACGTATGTCCGCGGTCACGGTGAGATAAGGGATCTTCAGGCGATCCTGCGAACCCGTTCCAAAGGCGATGGCGCGCAGGCCGTTGCGCTCAGAGATCACGGGTATGCCGCTATCGGGGTCTGTGATGAGCATGACCTGGCTTGTGTCGGGGCTCACCGAGATTACTTGGCCGATTATGCCATGCACGTCGATGACGGCTTGGCCGACGAACACGTGATCGCGCGCCCCCTCGTCGAGCGTCAGTCGCTGGGAAAACGGTCCGGAGCTCACGTTCAGGATGCGCGCGAGGCTTACGCGATAGCCGGGCACGGCGGAACCATGGAGGAGCGCCGTCATGTGGGCGACCTCGGCGCGCAGGGCGTCCAGTTGCGCCGCCTTGACCGCAAGCCTCTGGACCTCGGCCTCGAGCGCGGCGTTGTCGCGGCGCAGGCGCGCATTGGTGCGCAGGCCCTCGAAGGCCGCCTGCCCCGCCGAGAAGGGGAGCGCCGCCAGTTCCTGAAGGGGATAGCTCGCCCGCAGGACGGTGTCCCGTATGACGCGCGCGTCGTGATCGTTGTGCGAGTCCGCGACCATGAGGGCCACGGAGGCGCAGACGCACAAGATCAACTTGGTAAGATTGGACGGTCGTCTGATAGACCAGCCGAGGAATGTGCCCATGCGTTTACCACGAATGCGGCGGCAACGCGGCGACCGCTTCAGGCGGCGCCGCCCGGCCGGGGGTTACTCGTAAGCGAATACATCCCCCAAGACATCCATTTCCTGGAGCGCGCGACCGCAGCCGCGGGCGACGCACGTCAAGGGATCGTCCGTAATCACGATCGGCAGCCCGGTCTCTTCCATCAGCATGCGGTCGATGTCCCGCAGGAGCGCGCCGCCTCCGGTTACGACGAGACCCTTTTCGGCGATGTCGGCGCCAAGCTCGGGGGGCGTTTGCTCGAGGGCGAGCCGGATGGCGGCTACGATGCCAGCCAGGCCCTCGCTCAAGGCAAGATGAACCTCCTTGCTGTTCAAGACCAGGCTGCGGGGCACGCCGTCGGCGATGTGGCGCCCCTTGACCTCCATTTGCCGCACCTCGCTGTTCTGCCAGGCCGTGCCGATATCCTTCTTGATCTTTTCGGCGGTCGCCTCGCCGATCAAAAGGCCGTACTTGCGTCGCACGTAGCTTATGATCGCCTCATCCATTTTGTCGCCGGCGATGCGCAGGGAGTTCGAGTAGACGAGGCCGCCCAGGGAGATCACGCCCACCTCGCTGGTTCCGCCCCCTATGTCGAGCACCATCGAACCGGTCGGCTCGGCGATCGGGAGGTCGGCGCCTATGGCGGCCGCCATCGGTTCCTCGATCAGGTAGACCTCGCTCGCCCCCGCCTTCTGCGCCGATTCGCGGATCGCCCGGCGCTCGACCTGCGTGGAGCCGCAGGGTACGCAGATCACGATGCGCGGGCTCGGCTGGAAGATGCGGCGTTCGTGGACCTTGCGTATGAAGTACTTCAGCATCTCGCCTGTCACCGTGAAGTCGGCGATGACGCCGTCTTTCATGGGGCGGATGGCCTGAATGCTGCCGGGGGTGCGCCCCAGCATGCGTTTCGCCTCCATCCCGACCGCGAGGATGTTCCGCCCGCCCCGCGACCCGAACTCCTGCCTGATGGCGACCACCGACGGCTCGTTCAATATGATGCCCTTGTCGCGAACGTAGATGAGGGTGTTGGCGGTGCCGAGATCGATGGCAAGGTCGTTGGAGAAGTAGGATCGGAGCCGTCCAAACATAGACTTTGTGTCCCTTAAGCTTAGGGTGGGGAGGGATTAAAATCGCGTTACTCTATCAATCGGCCCCCATGGGTTCAACCAGAGGCCGAAATGTGGTAGCCTGCCACGGATCAACGTTGCACCGGATTCCCCTTTTGAACGCGGAAGATATCGAAAAAGTAGCCCATCTTGCCCGTTTGGGTCTCACTCGGGAAGAGGGGCAGGCCTACGCGCAGGATCTGTCCCGGATACTCGGTCTCGTTTCGCAGATGAACGCCGTACCGACCGACGGAGTGGAGCCCATGACCCACCCGGACGAGGCCGGCCTCAGGTTTCGGGAGGACGTGGTGAGCGGCGAGATCGACCGCGATCGGCTGCTCGCCGTCGCCCCCAAGACCCGCGACGGGCTCTACCTGGTACCCAAGGTCATCGAGTGATGCGGCGCGGGGCGCTTCTTGCGACCTCCCATTTCAGGTTTGCCATCCCAAGGACCCTCTCTTGACGCTCACGATCACGAAGATTGCCGAGGACCTCGCGGCCGGCCGTTGTTCCAGCCGCGAGGTCGTAGACGACCTCCTTGCGCGCATCAAGGCCCATCGCGCGCTGAACGCCTTCATTTCGGTGGATGAAGAGGCGGCGCGCCGGGACGCCAGTGCCGCGGACCGGGCGCGGGGCGCGGGCGGCGGCGGGATCCTGGCGGGCGTGCCGATCGCGCACAAGGACATTTTCTGTACGTCGGGCGTGAAGACCACCTGCGGGTCGCGCATGCTCGCCGACTTCGTGCCCCCTTACGATGCGACCGTGGTTCAGAAGATGAAAGCCGCCGGTTGCGTCATGGTCGGCAAGACCAACATGGACGAGTTCGCCATGGGCTCGTCGAACGAGACCTCGTTTTTTGGCCCGGTACGCAATCCCTGGGACCGTGATCGCGTGCCCGGCGGGAGTTCGGGGGGCTCGGCGGCGGCGGTCGCCGCGCGCCTCGTGCCCGCCGCGACCGGTACGGACACCGGCGGCTCCATCCGGCAGCCCGCGGCCCTCTGCGGCATCACGGGTCTGAAGCCAAGCTATGGACGCGTATCCCGTTATGGCCTGATCGCCTTCGCGTCCTCCCTCGATCAGGCGGGCCCCATGGCCCAAACCGCGGCCGACTGCGCCCATCTGCTGTCGGCCATGGCCGGCTTCGATGAGCGCGATGCGACCTCGCTCGACGTTCCGGTCCCGGATTACGCCGCGGCGCTCGGGACGGACCTCAAGGGCCTGCGCATAGGGGTCGTGAAAGAGCATTTCGCCCAGGGGGTGGAGCCCGCGATACTGGACGTCCTGCGCGAGGCCTTGCGGGAGTACGAGCGCCAGGGCGCGGTGCTGGTGGACGTGAGCCTGCCGAACAGCAGCCATGCCGTGCCCTGCTATTACGTGCTGGCCCCGGCCGAGGCCTCCTCGAACCTCGCGCGCTACGATGGCGTGCGCTATGGCTTTCGCGCCGCCGAATACCGGGACCTCGAGGACATGTACAAGAAGACGCGCAGCGAGGGTTTCGGCCCGGAGGTCAAGCGACGCATCATGATAGGGACTTATGCGCTCTCGGCCGGCTACTACGACGCCTACTACCTGAAGGCCCTGAAGCTGCGTCGCCTCATCGCCGACGATTTTGCCCGCGCGTTCGAGCGCTGCGACGTCCTGGCGGGCCCCGCGTCCCCATCGACGGCCTTTGCGCTCGGCGCCAAAAATACTGATCCGGTATCCATGTATCTGAACGATATTTTCACTATCCCCGTCAATCTCGCCGGGCTCCCGGCGATCTCGATGCCGGCCGGATTCGTCGGCGGTTTGCCGGTTGGAATGCAGCTCATCGGCCGCTATCTGGACGAGGCGCGCCTCCTGAATGCGGCGCACAGGTTCCAGGAAGCGACGGACTGGCACGCGCGCGTGCCGGCCGGGATCTAGGGGGCGACCATGGAATGGGAGACGGTCATCGGGCTCGAAGTGCACGCCCAGCTGAAGACGAAGAGCAAGATCTTTTCGGGTGCGCCCACGGCCTACGGGGCGGCGCCCAACACCCAGGCGAACGTAGTCGACGCCGCGCTTCCCGGGGTCCTGCCGGTATTGAACGGCGAGGCGGCGCGCATGGCGGCGCGCTTCGGGCTTGCCGTTGGCGCGACCGTGCACAAGCGTTCGGTCTTCGCGCGCAAGAATTATTTTTACCCGGATCTGCCGAAGGGCTATCAGATCAGTCAGTACGAGCAACCCATCGTCGAGCGCGGGCGGCTCGAGATCACGACAGCCTCCGGCGAGAAGGTCATCGGCATCACGCGCGCCCACCTCGAGGAGGACGCCGGGAAGTCGCTGCACGAGGACATGGGCGGCTTTACGGGCATCGACCTGAATCGCGCGGGCACGCCGCTGCTGGAGATCGTCTCCGAGCCGGACATGCGCTCGGCGGCCGAGGCGGTGGCCTACCTGAAGACCCTTCACACCCTGGTGCGCTATCTCGATATCTGCGATGGCAACATGCAGGAAGGTTCGTTCCGCTGCGACGCGAACGTCTCGGTGCGCCCCCTGGGGGAGACCCGCCTCGGGACGCGCGCGGAGTTGAAGAACATCAACTCCTTCCGGTTCGTGGAACGGGCCATCGAGTACGAGGTGCGCCGCCAGATCGCCTTGCTCTCCTCCGGCGGCCAGGTCCGCCAGGAGACCCGGCTCTATGATTCGGCGCGCGACGAGACGCGCTCCATGCGCAGCAAGGAAGAGGCGAATGATTATCGGTATTTCCCGGATCCGGACCTGCCGACGCTCGTATTGACCGACGCCTTCCTCGCTGAGGTGAAGGAGACGATGCCCGAGCTGCCGGATGCCAAGCGGCGGCGCTTCTGCGCGCAGTATGGCCTGTCCGCGTATGACGCGGGGGTGCTCACGGCGAGCCGTGAACTCGCCCGGTATTACGAGGAGGCCGTCGAGGCCGCGGCCGTCGAGCCCAAGCTCGTCGCCAATTGGGTGACCGGCGAACTCGCCGCGCGCCTGAACGAGGAGGGGCTCGACATCGCCTCCGCGAAGGTGACGGCGCAGGCGCTCGCGGGCCTCGTGCGCCGGGTCGCCGACGGCACGGTCTCCGGGAAGACCGCCAAGGATGTCTTCGAGGCCATGTGGGCGGGCGAGGGCTCCGCCGATGCGATCATCGCCTCGCGCGGACTGCGTCAGATCTCCGATGATTCGGCGATCGAGGAGGTCGTAAGGCAGGTGATCGAGGCCAATCCGAAGCAGCTTGCCCAGTACCGGGCCGGCGAGGAGAAGGTGTTCACCTTCTTCGTGGGCCAGACGATGAAGGCGAGCCGCGGCAAGGCGAACCCCGCCAAGGTCAACGAGATCCTGAAGCGGCTCCTCGCCCCTTAGGGCGCGCTTGGCACTTCCCCCGCCCGGCGCCCGATCGCCTCCAGGCGGGCCATGGCCCGTCGCAGCGACTACACTCTCCTTGTGGAGCGTGAATCGAGAGTGGCACTCGTCATGTCGGGCGGCGGCGCCCACGCGGCCTATCAGGTCGGCGTGCTGCGGGCCGTCGCGCGCCTGCTGCCGTCCACCCAGGCCAACCCCTTCAGCGTCTACTGCGGCACCTCGGCGGGCGCCATAAACGCGGCGGTTCTGGCGGCGCATGCCGACTCGCTTCGCCTGGGGGTGGGACGCCTCACCGGCGTCTGGGGCCGATTCGCGGTGGAGGACGTCTTCGCGGTCGACTGGGGGACGCTCATGACCACCGCCTACCGGTGGCTCGCGGGCCTCGCTTTCGGGCGTCTCGGCCAGCCGTTGCCGCCGGCGCTCCTCGATCGCGCTCCGCTTGCGAGGCTGCTGGCGGAGCGCCTGTCCCTGGGCGGTATCGGCGCGGCCATCCAGAGCGGCCGGCTCCACGCCATCGGCGTCACCGCCTCGTCCTACGCAAGCGGCCAATCGGTCACGTTCTTCGAGGGTGCGCCCGAGTGCAGGCCCTGGCACCGTGCCGACCGGGCCGGTGTCGCGGGCACGCTCTCGATCGCCCACCTTCTCGCCTCTTCGGCCATCCCGTTCGTGTTCGAACCCGTGGCCGTGGGGGGCGAGTATTATGGCGACGGCGCCATGCGCCAGACCGCGCCTTTGAGTGCCGCCCTGCATCTGGGGGCGCAGCGTCTTTTCGTGATCGGCGCGCAAAGCCCGGTCTCGCAGGCCGCCCGGTTCGGGGGTCCGCCGTCCCCGGCGCGCATCGCCGCCCATGTCCTGAACAGCATCTTCCTGGAGGGTCTCGATGCCGATCTCGAGCGCCTGGAACGCGTGAATCAGACGGTGCGGGCCTTGGCCCAGCGCGGCGCGGCGGCCCCCGCCGGGCTCTCCGAGGTCGCATGCTTCGCCCTCTATCCGAGCGAGGACCTCGCGGCCCTGGCGGCCACTTACTACTCCACCTTGCCGCGCGCGCTCAGGTTCTTTCTCGGCGCCCTCGCGCGTCACGGACGACCTGACGCCGGGCTTGCGAGCTACCTCTTGTTCGAGCGCGGCTATTGCCGTCGCCTCATGGCCCTCGGTTACGCCGATGCCCTTCGCAAGGCCGAGTCGATTCGCGCGTTCCTCGGTGACCCGGGGCAGGGCGCGGTCGGTCGTCGAGCCGCGGAGCGCGTCGGCTCCCAGGCCCTGCGCGGACGCTCCGCGCCCTAGGCGCGGTCGGACGAGGAGCGGTCCGGGATCTGCGCGCCGATGGCGTCGAGCTCGATCTTCAGGCGGACCGGATCTTTCGCCAGGATCGGCAGGGGGAGCGCGAGGAAGGCCTCGATACGGTGGCGGATGACGCGATAGGCGTTGCGGAAGGCCTGCTCGATCTCGAATTCGCTGCCCGCCGCCTTGGCGGGATCGGCGACCCCCCAGTGGCTGCGCACGGCAGGGCCGATATAGGCGGGGCAGGTCTCGCCCGCGGCGCTTGCGCAGAGCGTGATGACGATATCCGGCGCTATCGGCAGATCGTCCCACGACTTGCTCGCGAGCCCCGCGGTGGACAGGCCTTCCCGTTCCAGCAGGGCGAGCGCGCGCGGATGCACGAAGCCCGCGGGGCGGCTCCCCGCGCTCATCGCGGTCAAGGGCTCCGGGGCCAGATGCCGGAATGTCGCTTCGGCGAGGACCGAGCGACACGAGTTGCCGGTACAAAGAAAAAGGAGGTTCATGGCGCGGATCTCCGGGGCATCGTGGTCTGTAAGGGGCGCATCATCGTTACGATCGAGGGTCCGGTCAAGGTGGGAGGAAACCCGCCCCGGCCGCGCGATTTCCGCGGCCGCGCCCGCCGGGCTTGGGACGGGTGGGCCTGCGTGCGCGCGGAGGCCCGCCACGTGGGCGGATTCGGTCATCATGCGTCGCGCCCATGACGCGCGTATGACACGGCGCTAGGGCCGCCTTTCGCCCGAAACCACGATCAGGGCGCCCAGGGGCAGGGCGCAGGGCAGCAGGTGTTCGGCCGCTCGCGCCACAAGGCCGCCGGAGGGCATGAAGATGGCGGAGTGGACGGCGAGATCGCGCACAGGCAGTCCCGAGAAGAGGGCCCGGGCTTCGTTCTTGTCGTGCCACCGCGCTCCTCGGTACGCGCCGCTTCCGCCATGCCGTCCTTTCTGCAGATAGAGCAGGCTTGTGCGATTCAGCAGGCCTACGGCAAAGCGCCCGCGCGTCACGCGCACGATCTCGGCGGCGGCCCGGGGCTCGTCGTCCACGAAACATAACGCGGCGACTGACGCGACGCGGTCGAAGCTTGCGTCCGGAAACGGCAGCGCGCGGGCATCCCCCGCGACCCAGCTCGACCCCGGGTCGCCGTGGCTGCGCGCAAAGTCCAGCCAGTCCTTGCGAAGATCGAGGCCCGTCGCCCGAAGCCCTTGGGCGGCGAGGAGCCGCGTAAAGAAGCCGGTGCCGCAACCGACGTCCAGCAGCGTTTCTCCCTCACGCGCGCGAAGGCGCTCGGCAAGCAGCCGATATTCGGTCGCGCCCACCCACTGTCCGCGGGCGCTCTCGTACCAGGCGTCGTAAGAAGCGGCGTCCATCATGGGCCCCCTTGCCCGTTCCCCGGCATCCCGTCCCCATCCCTCGAGCGGGCGTGAGGCGTCATGGCCGGCCCGTGCTTGGCCGTGGATCGATCTTGTCCCGCCAGGGCCCGTCGCGCAAGGCCGTGGCGCCACCAGGGCGGGGAAAAGCGCCGGCGCCGGGCGAGCCGGACCGTCGACGGTTCGATGCGGCCATTGGCCCCATCGTCCCGCCGTCGCCCCCGGCCGCGCGTGACGTGGCCACGGATTCTTCGAGCGCGCTTGTTATTTGTCAATATAGCGCCCAGGCAAGGTGCCGATGATGCCCTGGGCTGCGCGGTTCCAGCCCGATACCCCTCCCCCGAACGCCATGATGAGAAAGAGACATCCAGGGGACGAGATCCTGCATGACCACCACGAAGGCGCGCCGCGCCCGGGCCCGCCAGGATGCGCTCCCGGCGATCCTGGATCAGGGCTCGATAGACGACGAGCGCATGACGCTGTTTCGCGTCCTGCAGGAGGCCCTGGCGGAACCCGTGACCAAGGGGCGCGGCGCGGCCGATCCCCTGCTGCGCCGGATCTGTCAGGGTCTGGTCCGCAACAGTCGGATGATCCGCGTGGCCTGTTACCTGATCGTCGACGAGGAGCGCCCGGTCTTGACCCCCGAATTCACCGCGGGCATGGAGGCGGGGCTTCTGCGGATCCCGCGGTCGCTCGCGGGCCCCTTGCGGGAGACCTTGCGCGACCGTAGACCGAGTCTGCATGTCCTGGACGACCCGGGCGCGCCGGTGTGGTTGCGGGCCCTCCACACCCTGGTCGCCGAAGTCGTGTTATTTCCCTTCGGGGTCGCCACGCTCCGTGGCGTAGGTGTGGTCGGCGTCGCGGAGGCCGGGTTCCTGAGCCGTATCGGTCTCGATTATTTCGCGGCCTTCACCAACCTCGGGAACCTCGCCCTGAATCTGCGTGCGCAGGCCCTGCACGACGCGCTGACCGGTCTGCCGAATCGGGGCCTGTATGTCGATCGCCTCGCCCACGCCCGCGCCTCGGCGCGGCGCAGGCGCCGCCTGCTCGGGGTCGCCCTGCTCGATCTCGACGGCTTCAAGCAGATAAACGATCGCCATGGCCACGGGGCCGGGGACCTCGTCTTGGCGCGGCTAGGCCGGATCATGCGCGATGCGATGCGTCCGACGGACACCCTGGCGCGTATCGGGGGCGACGAATTTGCCCTGCTGTTCGTGGACATGCCCTGCCTCGGGGACATCGAGGCCCTATGCGTGCGCTTGCTCGACGCCCTGCGCTCGACGCGGCTTAGCTTGGGCGAAGCCGCGGATGTGTCGCTGACCGGGAGTCTTGGGCTTACGGTCTATCCGCTGGATGAGGGCGACCCGGAAACGCTGATGCGCCACGCCGATGTCGCGCTCTACGCGGCCAAGGCCGGGGGCCGCGATCAGTACCACATCCACAGCCTCGACTTGGATCGCGCCATCGACGCCGACTTTCGGGCCACCGAGGTCGCGCGGCGTGCCCTGGCCGAGGGCCGCATGTGCCTTTACTATCAGCCGATCGCGACTATCGATGGGGATGTGGTCGGGTTCGAGGCGCTGCTGCGTCTGGTGCGTGAGGACGGCACGGTGCTCAGGCCCGCGAGCTTCGGTGCCGCCCTGGACGCCGCCGGACTGGCCCGCCCCCTTGGGCGCTTCGTCCTGGAGGCCGCCGCCTGCCAGATGGAGGCATGGGTGCGCGCGGGCTTCGAGCTCGAGGCCCGGCGGCCGGTCCGCTGCTCCGTCAATATCAGCGCCGCCCATCTCCTGAACGCCTCGTTCCTGGAGGATCTTCGGGCGATCCTGTCCGCGCATCCGCTGGTCGACCCCGCGGCCTTCGAGATCGAGATCACCGAATCCGCCCCTCTGCGGGACCTGGAGGGCGTGCGCAGGACGCTTACCGCCTGCCAAAAGCTGCGTATACGGACCGCCCTGGATGACTTCGGGACCGGCTACGCCTCCCTGACGCACCTGCAGCGCTTGCCGGTGGACACGATTAAGATCGACCAAAGCTTCGTGCGCGACATGGCGGACGACCCCAAGGATCATGCCATCGTGTCGGGGATCACGCATGTCGCCTACAGGCTCGGGCTGAACGTGGTCGCCGAGGGTGTGGAGACGGCGGCCCATATCCGGATGCTGAAGGCCCTCGGATGTTCCTGCGTGCAAGGCTACGCCTTGGCCAAGGCCATGCCGGCCGCCGACATTCCGCGCTGGGTGCGCCGCTATGCGCAGCGCCGGCGCGCCTGGCCGCGAGGATCCATCGTCATGCGGGCTGATAAAGGAGGCAATAGCCGCGAGGACTGACCTGCCCCTGCACCACCCGGCAGTGTCCCGCCCGCATCATGCCAGGGCCCATGGCCCCCCCCATCATTCCCCGCCCGGTGACGCCGCCCGCGGGAATGAAATATCGGCATGTGCCGCACATCTTGCGGCCGACGGGGTGATCCTGGTAATGGGCGACCGCCTTCGAGACCTTGGGGGGCGCGGCCTCGGCCGCGCGTCCCAACAAAGGCAGCGCGGCCGCCCCCGAGATCGCCATGATCGTGGTCTTGAGCCAAGCGCGCCGGGACAGTCTGGACGTTGCGTTCATGTCGGGTACCTCCTGAGAGGGGCATTCCATTCTAGCCCCAGTCCGGCAAGGCGGCGAGCGCGGCCGCGGCGTTCGACGGATTCGCGGTCTGGCCACGATGCCCACCGCCCTTCCCGGCCCACCGGTCTCGTGGTTCGTTCCCCGGGCCGCCCTATCCGCCCCTTTGCCCCAGGCCGCGCCCGCGTCTTGGTGAGTCCGGCCCCATAATTCGGCGTTTCGGGCCCCGATTCCGCGCGATATTCGGCAATTTCTCACATACTAAAATAGTCAGGTATCGAGCGGCGTCGAAGGGGTCGGGCGGTGTCCTTGGCGTGGAATGAGGCCCCGCGCCCCCGTGAGGCGCGGGCCACCAGGCGCCGGGACCGGACCAAGGCCAAGGGGCGGCCTTCGGGCGAAGGCGTTTTTCTTGGGCGGTCGGGCCGGGCGCCGCTTGCGCTCGCGCGCCCCGCTTGGGCGGTTGCCGGTCCGTGTTCCGGGCCCTCAACTCGTCAGGTGGCGGTAGATGTCGGATATCTTGAGCGGCAGTTTGCGCACATCGTCTATCTGCGCGTAGTTGGCGGCGCCGTACATGTGCGGGAGATAGTCGCGCGCGTCGGTGTCGATGGTGATGCAGAAGGCGTGGATGCCGTCGCGCTTGGCCTCGAGAAGGGCCTGCCGCGTATCCTCGATCCCGTATTCCCCGCGGTAGCCATCATAATCGTCGGGCTTGCCGTCCGACAAAGTCACGAGCAGCTTGGTGCGCGCCTCGACGCCTTTCAACATGCCACAGAGGTGCCGGATCGCGACCCCCATGCGGGTATAGTCCTGGGGCTTGATGCCCGTGATGCGGGCCCGGACCTCCCGATTATATGGCTCATCGAAGCGCTTCACGCGGTATATCTCGCAGCGCTTGCGCGTGATGCCGGAGAACCCGTAGATCGCGTAGCGGTCGCCCAGGATCTCGAGCGCCTCGCAGAGCAGGACCAGCGACTCGCGTTCGGCGTCGTTGATCCAGCCCTTGGTCGACCCGCTCATGTCAACCATGAACATGACGGCGATGTTGCGCGCGAGCCGTCTGTGGCGCAGAAAGAGCCCGTCGGGAAGTTCGCGCCCCGAGCGCAGATCGGAGAAGCCCTGGATCAAGGCATCGAAATCGACTTCGTCGCCGTGCTTCTGGCGCCTCTGCACGGCGTTTTCGCCGCGCAGGGCCTCGAATGTCTTGCGCAGTCTCGTCGACAGCCCGGCATATTTGCGCAGGGTCTCCGCCACGAAGGGCTCTTCTGCGGGGTGCACATCGACCTCGCGCAGCACGCACCACTCCTTGCGGTAGTGCTGGCGCTTGTAGTCCCATTCGTTGTAAAGGAAGGCGCCGTCTTCGTGGTAAGTGCCCTTCCAGACATCCTCGACCTTCTTGGGGCTTTCGGGGGCGTAGTCGCCATCGCCCGCGGGTACGAGGTATTCGTCCGGGATCTCGCCCAGATCCTGCCTGATCGACTGCATCAGGGCGCGCACATCCGCCGGCGCGGTGAGCCGCTCGCCGTCGAAAAGCAGCGTAGGCTCGTTGCGGTCGGATCGTTCCTTGCCCGCGCTGAATCGTCGCCTGTCGTCACCCTCGGGCGGACTTGCCTTGCCGGCCAGGAGTTTTTTCAGGGCGGCCTGCAATGCCGCGCGCTCCTGCGCCATGCGTTCGGCCAGCGCCACGGCCACGGCGCCGCCATCGAGGATCCCCTGGTAGGGGCGGCGCTCGGGAACGGGTTCGCCGTAAAGGGCGGCCGCTGCCTCATAGGTCGTCTCCACGGTCGCGTCCGCGGCCTCGAGCCGGGCGCTCCACGATTGCCAGGCCCGGGCGGGCGGCGGCCGATTGTGCAGGGCGCGCAGTTCGCGATACAGCCCGGGAAGCTCCCGCGCAAGGCAGGCGTCCAGCCGGATGGTCTCCAGGGCATGGAACAGCTCGCAGGCATAGTCCGGATCCCGGGAGGAGCGGCAGTGATTCATGAGGCGTTCCGGATCGCTGCCCGGAAAGGTCCCGAACCATGTTTGCGCCCAGAGGTGCGCGGCCATGGCCTTGTAGAGGCGCAAGTTCTCTTCGCGCGTCGGGCGCTCCGCGATCGACGCGGGCAGAAAGAGGCGCGTCGTATCGGTGAAGGGCCGTGCGCCGCGTTCGAGTCGAAGCGGCCTTCCGGACAGGGCTTGCAGGAACAGCTCCAGGACGGGACCCACTTCCTCGAGTGCGACGGCGCGGGCGCGCTCGGCGCGCCCGGCGGCGAAGGCCTCGACGGCCGCCAAAGCCGCGATCGCGGGATAGAGCCCCATCTTGTCGTAGACATCCATCGTCTGGATGATCCAGGCCTCCGCGTCATCCTTGGCCATGCGCTTTAGGCCATCGGCCGCATGGTTGGCGAAATGAAACGCAAGCTCGGGATTGGTTTTGGCGACGATCGCGATCCAGTGGCGTACGAAGTCCTGCTGGTCGCGGGCAAGCGAGGAGAGCGAGATCGCGGCCTGGCGGCTCGTGCGTCGCAGCGAGAGCGCCGCGTCGAGCTCTTCGTCGAGCCAGTCCTCGATCTCGGCGGCGGTCAGGGGCCGAAATTCGTCCATCACGCCCACTCCTTGCGGGCCGCCGCGCCCTTCAGCGCGCCTCCCCCCTTTCTGATATCCTGAGGCGCGTGGAGATCCTTCTTTATCACCGCCCCTATTGCCACCTCTGCGAGGAGATGGCCCGTGGTCTCGCGCCGCTTGCAGCCGAACTCGGCGTCGCCGTGCGCGCGGTCGACGTCGACTCCGACCCCGCGCTCGAGGAGCGCTGGGGCCTGCTGATTCCCGTATTGGTCCACGAGGACGCCGAGATCTGCCGCTACCACCTGGATGAGGCGGCCGTGCGCGACGCCGTGGCCGCTAAAAGAGCGAGGCGCTGAGTTCATTGATGGCGGCGAGCATCTCCGGGTCGTCGGTGAGGGCCTGGGCGATCGCGCCCTGACACGCCGTCCTGGCGCCGATGCCCGAGACCATGAGTTTGGCCGCGTGCACGAGTAGCCGCGTGCTCGCGCCCTCTTCGAGGCCGCTGCCCTTCAGGTTGCGCGTCATGGCGGCGAAACGTACGAGCTTGGCGGCGATCTCGTCGCCGACCCCGCTTTCATGGTCGACGATCCGCCTCTCGAGATCGGCCGATGGGTAATCGAACTCGAGGGCGATGAAGCGCTGGCGGGTGCTCTGCTTCAAGTCCTTCAGCACGCTCTGGTAGCCGGGATTGTAGGAGATCGCCAGGGCGAATTCGCCGGGCGCGCTCAAGACCTCTCCGGTCTTCTCGATCGGCAACACGCGCCTGTCGTCGGCCAGGGGGTGGATGACGACCGTCGTATCCTTGCGCGCCTCCACGATTTCATCGAGATAGCAGATCCCGCCCAGGCGCACCGCATGCGCAAGCGGACCGTCGATCCATACCGTGTCGCCCGCCGTTATCAAATAGCGCCCCACGAGATCCGAGGCCGTGAGGTCGTCATGGCACGAGACCGTCACGAGCGGACGTTTGAGGCGCCACGCCATGTGTTCCATGAATCGCGTCTTGCCGCAGCCCGTCGGGCCTTTCAGGAGGACCGGTATTTTGTTGCGATACGCCCCCTCGAACAGGGCGATCTCCTCGCCCTGGGGCTCATAGTACGGCTCCTTCGTGATAAGGAGCGCTTCGGTTCGCATGGCGCCTGGTTTCACGTATCCCTCTGTGGATGGCCTCGCGGAATGCCACAGTATGCCAAAATCGCCAAGCCTCCAAAAAGCGATTGACGGGTCGTGCCTCTCTCTCCACAATGAGATCGATCCTGGCTGGAACGTGGGTTCTCCCCCGCGCCGGCAGCGTCATGGGTCGCTCCGGCACTCGTCTGCTGCTCTTAATGGCGCCATAGAAAGTTTCTAACTTTGGCTCTGGCCCAAGCGGGCTTTTTAAGCGTATAACGTGAACGTCCCCTACCGGCGCGAGCCGCAGCTGGCTTTGGGCGAACGCACCCCTGAGGAGGTCGCTTAATGGCGGATGTAGTGGCAACACACGAGACCATCGTCGTGGTCGGCGGCGGCATAAGCGGAATGACCGCTGCCGTGGAGGCCGCCGAGACCGGCAAGAACGTCATCCTGCTCGAACGGGCGCCCTCGCTGGGGGGGCGCGTCAGCCAACTCTATAAGTATTTCCCGAAATTGTGTCACCCAACCTGTGGCATGGAGATCAATCTCCGTCGTTTGCGAGGCAACAAGCGCATCAAGGTGGTGACGCAGGCCGAGGTCCGCAAGGTCGAAGGGCGCGCCGGCGACTACAAGCTTTCGGTCGTCCTCCATCCCCGGTACGTGAACGAAAACTGCACGGCTTGCGGCGCATGTGGCGAGGCGGTGTCCGCCGAGGTTCCCAACCCCTTCGATTACGGCATGAGCCGCATGAAGGCCGCCTACCTGCCGTCGCTCATGGCCTACCCCCAACGTTACGTGATCGATCCCTCGATCATCGGCACGGCCGATGCGGAGAAGGCCAAGGCCGCGTGCAGGTACGGCGCCATCGATCTCGACATGAAACCCGAGACCATCACCTTGAGCGCGGGCGCCGTGGTGTGGGCGACCGGCTGGCGGCCCTATGACGCGGCCAAGATTCAGCCCTACGGCTACGACCGGTTCGCCAACGTCATTACGAGCGTGGAGTTCGAGCGCCTATCGGACCCGCGCGGGCCGACGGGAGGCCGCCTCGTGCGCCCCTCGGACGGCAAGGAGGCCAAGAATGTGGCCTTCATCCAGTGCGCGGGATCCCGCGACCGCAATCATCTAAAGCACTGCTCCCGGATCTGCTGCATGGCCTCCCTGAAGCAGACGACCTATGTGCGTGAGCACTTTGGCGACAACGCCCAGTCGACCGTCTATTACATCGACATCCGCGCCATCGATCGCTTCGAGGACTTCTATCAGAAGGTGCAGGCCGATCCCACGGTCCGCTTCGTGAAGTCGAAGGTCGCCAACATAACGGAGGACGAGGCGACGGGCGATGTGATTCTGCACGGCGTCGACACGGAAGGCTACCATCGCTACGACAATAGCCACGACCTCTGCGTGCTGGCGGTCGGCATGGAGCCTAGCGTCGACGTGCGGTCGATCGCTGACGTGCGGGTCGACGCGAGCGGCTTCATAGAGCTGGGACCGACCGACGGCGGCATATTCGGCGCCGGCTGCGCCGCCAACGCTCTCGATGTGAACCGGTCGGTGCAAAGCGCCACCGCGAGCGTCTTGCGCGCCGTGCAGGTGGTGAACCGCGTCGCTAAGGCGGAGGGTTAGGATATGGCGGATATGAAGATAGGCGCGTATGTGTGCCAGGGATGCGGCCTGGGCGAGCGCCTGGATACCAAGGCCCTGGCGCTCGTCGCGCAAAAGGAAGGCAAGGCGCACGTGGTGCGGGAGCATGAGTTCCTCTGCAACGGCCAGGGCGTCGCGATGATCCAGCAGGACATCGACGAGGGCGTAAACCGGGTGGTCATCGCCGCCTGCTCGCGACGCGCCAAGGCCGAAGCCTTCAGCTTCGAGAACGTGGCGGTCGCACGCGTGAACCTGCGCGAGCAGGTGATATGGTCTCAGCCCGCCACCGACGACGCCCGTGAACTCACCCAGGAGATGGCGGCCGATTACGTGCGCATGGGGTGCGCCGAGGCAAAGAAGGTCGTGGCGCCCACTCCGAACCCGGAACATGGGACCAACAAGCGGGTGCTGGTGGTGGGCGGCGGCGTCACCGGGATCACGGCGGCCCTGGAGGCGTCCCGCGCCGGCTACGACGTTCTCCTGGTGGAGAAGACCGGCGTCCTGGGCGGCTATATGGCCCGGCTCCACAGGCGGGTCCCCTACCGGGAGCCTTTTGCCGATCCGCAGGCCACCGGCATCGAGGGGCTCGTGGCCTCGGTGAACCAGGATCCCCACATTACGGTCTACCTCAATTCGACGACGACGCGGACGAGCGGGGCCCCCGGGCGCTTCAGCGTCGACATCACGACCGAAAGCGGCCAGACCGCGACCGAGAATGTCGGCGCCATCGTCATGGCGAGCGGCTTTAGTCCCTACGATGCCACCAAGCTTCCCGAGCTTGGCTATGGCAAGAGCCCGAACGTCGTCGATCAGGCAGGCCTCGAGGAGCTTGCGCGCGCGGCGGCTGCGAAGGGCGAGCCGATGCGGCGTCCATCGGACGGCAAGGAGATCAAGAGCGTCGTCTTCGTGCAGTGCGCAGGTCAGCGCGATGCGACCGGCACCCATCTCAAGTACTGTTCCGGCCACTGCTGCAATACCAGCGTGAAGCAGGCCATGTATTTCAAGGAGCAAAACCCCGAGATAGACACGGCCATCATCTATACCGATCTCCGGACCCCCGGCAACGGCGAGGACTTCTACCGGAGCGCCCAAAGGAAGGGGGTGATCTTCACCAAGGGCAAGGTGGCGTCGGTCGACGCGGGCGGCACCGGCTCGGCCACCGTCCGCTTCCACGACCTGATCCTGGACGACAAGGCGGCGACCATGAAGGACGTCGATCTCGTGGTCCTCGCCACGGGCCAGGTCCCGAACTCGGGGGTCAATATCGACATTCCGCCGGACGCGGAGGACGTGGCGGGCGCGAAGGCGGGCGAGCACGCGGTGTCGGTGCTGAACCTCACCTACCGGCAGGGACCCGACATCCCGCAGCTGAAATACGGCTTCACCGACTCGCATTTCATATGCTTCCCCTACGAGACGCGCCGTACCGGCATCTATGCCGCGGGCCCGGTGCGCCGGCCCATGGACATCACGCAGGCGGTGGAAGACGCCACGGGCGCCGCCCTGAAGGCCATCCAGGCCCTCGAGAACGCGGGTCTCGGGCGCGCCGCGCACCCGCGGTCGGGCGACCTGAGCTTCCCGACGTTCCGGCGCGAGGGGTGCACCCAGTGCAAGCGCTGTACGGTCGAATGCCCGTTTGGCGCCATCGACGAGGACGAGCAGCGCTACCCGCAGTTCAACGAGGGGCGTTGCCGGCGCTGCGGGACGTGCATGGGCGCGTGCCCGGTGCGCGTCATATCCTTCGAGAATTACTCCGTGGACAGCGTCGGTTCCCAGATCAAGGCGGTCGACGTGCCCGACGAGTTTTCGGAAAAGCCGCGTATCCTCCTGCTGGCTTGCGAAAACGACGCCTACCCGGCGCTCGACATGGCCGGGGTGGCGGGACATACATCGAGCGCCTTCGTCCGTACCATACCGGTCCGATGCCTGGGGTCCGTGAATATGATATGGATCACCGATGCCTTGAATAGCGGCTATGATGGGGTCATGTTGATGGGTTGCCGACATGGCGACGAGTACCAGTGCCACTTCGTGAAGGGCTCGGAGCTCGCGAATTACCGCATGAGCAAGATCGACGACACCTTGAAGAACCTGAACCTTGAGAAAGACCGGGTTCGGGTGCTCGAGGTGGCCATCGCCGACATCGGCAGGGTTCCGGCGCTCATCAATGAATACGCCGCCAAGATCCAGGAAATCGGCATGAGTCCGTTCAAGGGCTTCTAGGAGGCAGAAGTGGGAGGTCGGA
>JAKAXT010000158.1 GCA_021816425.1 Pseudomonadota bacterium
GGTCATGCGGCCTAATTTTGCGTCCTGACGGCCGCCCTTTGGGTTTTATCGGGCGTAGACGCATGCCGCCTGACCGTCAACGTCGCAAGGAGTTTTGCAAGCATTGCCTCGCCGGCTATCAAGATCGTGGGGAAGCACCTACTTACAGTGACCCGCCCGCTGCGGTGGGCCTTGGGGTACGGATGCATAGTCGGGTGCGTTTTCATGATTCACGCCTAAGACATGGTCCGGGCCGGTGTCGGGAACCGTTGAGGCGTATGGGTATCTACTTAGGGATTGGCGTCGGCAAGGGGCGGGCGCGGCACGGCGCGTGGGGATTTCGTGTGGCGGATGGACGGGTTGCATCACTGGATGCCACGCGCGGTCTTGCGGCCGTCTCGGTGGTCTTGTCGCACTATGTGCTGGTGCTAGCCGATGCCGGGCGTCGCCGCTACGCGCATGCCTATCATACCCTGCAATGGCTGTCTTATACCCCGCTCGGCTTGGCCTGGGCGGGCCGCGCGGCGGTGATCTTCTTCTTCGTATTGAGCGGCTATGTGCTCTATGTCATGTGGGAGCGTGGTGGCCTGAGTTATGGCGCCTATCTCAAAAAGCGCGTGGTGCGCCTTTATCTGCCTTATGCCGGGGCGGTGATCCTGGGCATCCTGGGCGCCGCCTTCCTGTATACCGGGCCCATGCGCGGACTCGGTCCGTGGATCAACAAGTTCTGGTCTTGGTCGCCGAATGCAAGCTCGTTCTGGGAGCACGCCGGTTTCGTGGATGCCTTCAATTCGGATCGCTATGACTTTACGATCTGGACGCTCGTGCAGGAGATGCGCATCTCGCTCATCTTTCCGCTGATCGTCCTGTGGGTGCGCCGTTGCCCATGGACGGTGGCGTGGCTGCCTTTTGCGGCCCTGGCCGCCGCGACCGTGTTCGTGCGCAGCGCCGCGTCGGCCTCGAGCGGACCGTGGGCGGCGACGGTCATGGGTGGGGGACTGACGGCCTATAGCGACACCGTCTACTATCTCGCGCCATTTGCCCTGGGCGCCCTGCTGGCCGCCCACAGGGGCGCGGTGAAGAGGCGCTATAGCGCCCTGGGATCGTGGCGGCGCCTCGCCCTTGGGGTGCTGGCCTTCGCGCTCTACTTTTACGGATCGCGCGCCCTCGCCGCGCTGGGCGATCACCGCATGCTGATCCACGACTGGCCGACCATGATGGGGGCCGCCCTCGGGCTCGTGGTGATCGCCTATGAGCCTGCCATCAAGGCGTTCCTCGACCGTCGCGTCTTCCAGTATCTCGGGCGCATATCTTACAGCCTGTATCTCTTTCACCCGCTCGTGCTGCTGGCCGCGCTCCACCTGTTCTATGGACGGATCGGCCTCGCGCCCTTGCTCGCCGGCACCTTCGTGGCCACCCTATTGACAGCCGATGTCGCCTATCGCTGGCTGGAACGGCCGGCCGCGCGCATGGCGCGGGCCTTGGGGGCGGGGGTGACGGCGCCCGGGACCGGGGTGTCCGCATCATCGGATTGACGCCAAGGGAGACCGCATGGATGGCGCGCCCGCCCGCGGCCGGGATGTAATGGCGGCTTTAGGGAGACAGGAAAGACGGGGAGGAAAGAGAAGGCCGCGGCACCCCACGGGTGCCGCGGCTCATGACGACTAATGCAGCATGTGCAGGACGCGTGCGCGCAACGCCGGGCTGGCGTCGACCTGCCGGACGAGGTTGTTGTATTGCGGCAAGGTGAGGTGCTGACCCTTGATGGCGGCGATCATGGACTGCTGCGCGCGTACCTGGATCCCGCGCGCCGCGCCCGGTTTCGCCTTCATCGCCTGCAACTTCTTGGCATATGTGGCGCGGATCTGCGATACCTGACGAATGGCCGTCACGAAGTGTTTCAGGGTCGTGTGGCCGATGCGCGGCATGGCCATGGCGGCCGGTGGTGGCGGCATCTGCGCGCTACCAGCGCCGGGGGCCTGGGTGGCGGCATAGGCGCTTGCGGAGATCAGCGTGATCGCGGTCGTCAGGGCGAGTCGCAGGGCGGTTCGGGATGACTCCATCGTGATGTTTTTCCTCGATTGATTGGCTCGCTCAGAAAGTGCAATGCCCGTGCCAGCCGCCGCGCCGGCCGTCCGGGAGACAAAAGCGCGCCATGACGCGTCATGGCGCGGGTGGCGCGGCGGTCGCCTTGCCCGGTGCCTTCCGGCGCGCATGTGTCGAAACGACACATGCGGCGGAAATACCGGGGCGATGCGCCACAGCCTAGGCTCGTTACGTCAGGAGGGAGGAGGCATGCAAGGATCGAAGATCTTGATAGTGGACGATAGCGACGTCGCGCGTACGCGGCTGAAGGAAGGTCTGTCGGACGCCGGGGCCGTGGTGCAGACGGTGGCAAGCGCCCGGGATGCCTTGGCGCTCCTGCCGCGCTGGCCGGCGGACCTGGTGGTGAGCGGTCTGCAGTGGGAGGTCGGCAGCATGGCCCTGTGCGCGGGGATACGCGCCGCGGAAAGGCCGCCGGCGTTCATGATGCTCTCGCCGCGGCTCGAAGCGCCGGCGCCCGGCGACAAGGATCTTTGCGCGCCCCGCCATGCCGAGGGCGCGGCCTTGTCGGCGGCCGTGGTTCGCGCCCACGAGGCGCTGGTGTTGTCTGCCGCGCGTCCGCCCCGGGTGCCATTTCTTGCACCCGATGTCGTGCGGTT
>JAKAXT010000159.1 GCA_021816425.1 Pseudomonadota bacterium
TTCCGATCTTGCCGTTCCTGCCCGAGAGCCTCGAAGATCACGTGGTGAGCGTCCATGGCGAGCGCACGGCGACCGCGGAGACGGCCGGCGGCCAGTCGGTGGCAGGGACATGACCGCGCGTGTCTATGTCTCGGCGGCCCACAAGTCCTCGGGCAAGACCACGCTCGCCATAGGACTTGCGCGCGCCTTGAAGGGTCTTGGGGCTACGGTCCAGCCCTACAAGAAGGGTCCCGATTACATCGATCCCTTGTGGCTCACGAAGGCCGCCGGCCGACCCTGCCACAATCTCGACTACCACACCATGGGGGCCTCCGAGATCACGGCCCTCTATGAGGATGCCGCGCGCGGCGCCGACGTGCTCATGATCGAGGGCAACAAGGGCCTCTACGATGGGGTGGCGCTCGACGGCAGCAACAGCAATGCCGCGCTCGTCCATCAATTGCAGACCCCGGTCGTGCTCGTCATCGACTGTCGGGGGGTGACACGCGGGCTGGCGCCACTCGTTCTTGGATACCGGCACTTCGACCCGTCCATGCCGATCGCGGGCATCGTCTTGAATCGCGTGGGTGGCGCGCGGCACGAGGGCAAGCTTAGGGCCGTGCTCGCACGCTATACCGACGTCCCGGTCTTGGGCGCGGTGCACGAATCCGCGGATCTCGCCATCACCGAACGCCATCTGGGGCTCGTGCCAAGCGGTGAGTGGGATGGTGCCGAGGATCTGATCGAGCGGCTCGCCCATGCGGTCAGGGCGCAGGTCGATGTGGAGGCGATCAGGCGCCTGGGGGAGGATGGCAGACTGCCTGCGGGGGCGCCTGGCGCGGGCATGCGGCGGGCGGATGTGCGCATCGGCATCATCCGCGACCGCGCCTTCAGCTTCTATTACCCGGGCGACCTGGAGGCCCTCGAGCGGGCCGGCGCGAAGCTCGTGTTCGTCGATGCCCTGCGCGACGAGCGCCTGCCTCCGGTCGATGGGCTTTTCATAGGTGGCGGCTTCCCGGAGACCGAGGCGCAGGCCTTGAGCGCCAATAGTCCCCTGCGCGCCCGGGTCCGCGCGGCGATCGAGGCGGGGCTTCCCACCTATGCCGAATGCGGCGGGCTCATGTATCTGACGAGGAGCCTTACCTTTGCGGGGCGCAGCTATCCCATGGCGGGCGTGATCGCGGCCGATACCGTGATGGAGGCGCATCCTGCGGGCCACGGCTACGTGGCGCTCAAGGCGCGCGGTGTCCACCCCTGGGCGCGCGGGGCCCTGGATCAGGGGAGCATACCCGCCCACGAGTTCCATTACTCGCATCTCACGAACATCGCCCCCGACACCGTGTACGCCTATGACGTGACACGCGGCACGGGCATAAGCGGGCGCCGCGATGGCATCGTCTACAAGAACTGTCTCGCGGGCTATGCCCACCTGCGTGACGTGGCGGCCTGCCCGTGGACCGAGGCCTTCGTGGGCTTCGTGCGTGGACACAAGCACGCGGCCCTCGATCCGGCCTCCGAACCGTCTGCGCGTGCGCAGGAGGCCTGCCTTGGCGAGGAGCTATGATGTCGCAGTGATCGGTTGCGGGGCCGGGGGCTACCAGGCGGCGGTGACGGCCGCGCAATGCGGGGCGAAGGTGGCCCTGATCGAGCGCGAGGGGGCGGGTGGGGCCTGCCTGGACCGCGCCTGCGTACCGAAGAAGGCCCTGGCCCGTGTCGCCTCGCTGCTCGTACAGACCCGCGCGCTTGTAGGCCAGGGGCTCGAAGGGGGCATGCGCTGCGATATCGGAGCGGTGCTTGCCCATGACCAGGACCTCATAGCCGACCTGAAGCGCAGGCTCCCCCATCGCCTGCGGGCGCTCGGCATCGATCTCATCGTGGGCCACGCGCGTCTGCGGGATCCCCATACCATCGGCGTGACGGGCCCCCAGGGCTTCGCGCGTCTTTTGGCGCGGCGGGTGATCCTCGCCACGGGCGCCCGCCCCCGGCCTCTGCCTGCCTGCCCGGTGGATGGCGAGCGCGTGGTGGCCGCCAACCGCCTGATCCCCTTGCTTGCCTCGGAGCCCAGGCGGCTCCTATGCATAGGTGGCGGGGCGGTGGCCGTGGAGGCGGCCTTCCTGTTCCGCACCTTCGGTTCCGAAGTGACGCTCGCGACCCGCGGGGCGCGATTGCTTACGCGGCCCGTGGTCTCCGAGCGCGCCGCGCGGCTGCTCGAGCGCAAGCTCTCGGAATCGGGGGTGGCGATCCTGAAGGGGGTGTCGGTGGCTTCGACCCGCATAGACCAGGACGGGGTTACGGTGGTCTTCGATGATGGGCGCGAGGGGCGCTTCGATCGGGTGTTGGTGGCGGTGGGTTGTGTTCCGCGCGCAGACGACATAGGTTTCCGGGCGCTTGGCGTGCGGTGCGATGCCGCGGGCTTCGTGGCGACCGCCGAGACCCTGGAGACGAGCGTGCCCGGGATCTATGCGGTGGGCGACATGAAGGGCGGCCCCATGACTGCGGCGGCGGCCCTGCATGATGGGCGCATCGCCGGCGAGAATGCGGCGCAGGGCTTCGCGCGGCGACGCAATTATCATCAAGTGCCGCTTGTGATCGACTCCATCCTGCCCTTGGGTGTCGTGGGACTCTCCGAGGATATGGCCGAACGCGCGGGCTTTG